>NZ_JABBYO010000013.1 GCF_012958305.1 Tautonia rosea
GTCGCTGCAGCGGACCCGGCCCGCCGCGGCGCCCGGTGGTCTGTCATAGGTTACACTCGGCGGGCCGGTCCGCTGAGCTTGGGCGATAGGCGTCCATGACACACCCACTGAAGTCCCATCCCATGATCTTCCATAGAATCACCCTGATCGCATTCGCTGCAAGTCTTGTGGCTGTGCTGGCGGCACGCGAGGTCATCGCGTGCACCGGCATTACCCTCAAAGCCCGGGACGGCGCGGTGGTATACGGCCGGACGATGGAGTGGGGATCGTTCGATCTCAACTCGCAAGTGGTCATCTACCCCCGTGGGTACAAGTTCACGGCCCACACTCCCGACAAGAAGCCCGGCATGGCCTGGCAAGGGCCGTACGGGTTCGTCGGGCTCGACGGACTGGACGCGGAGGTTACCCTTGACGGCATGAACGAAAGGGGGCTCGCCGTCGGCGGGTTCTACCACCCCGGCTTCGCCGAGTATCAGAAGTACGATCCGGAAAAGGCTGGCCAAAGCATGGGCCCCGGCGATGTCATCGCGTATCTGCTTTCGACCTGCGCCACGGTCGACGAAGCCCGCGTCGCCATCAGCAAAGTCTACGTTACGCCCGTCATCGCGCCAGTGATCGCCATCCCCCCGCCGGCTCACTTCATCGTCGTCGAGCCCGGAGGCAAGGCAATCGTCATCGAGTATCTCAAAGGTGAGCTGGTGATCTTCGATGCGCCGCTGGGCGTGATCACCAACTCGCCGAGCTACGACTGGCACGAGACCAACCTGCGGAACTACCTGAACCTCTCGGCCGTCGCGCTGCCGAGCAAGAAGCTCGAGGACATGAACTTCGCACCATTGGGCGGCGGCAGCGGCATGATCGGCCTGCCGGGCGATTTCACGCCGCCCTCGCGGTTCGTTCGTGCCGTGGCGTTCACGCAATCGGCCCGAAAGACCGCGGACGGGCCGGAGACCGTGTACGAGTTGTTCCGCATCCTCGACAATTTCAACGTCCCGCTCGGCGCGGCCGAGGGCGAAGGCGAGGCCACGACCAGAGGCATGCGCAGCTCCACTCTTTGGACGACGGGCTGGGATACCAAGAACAAGGCGCTCTACTACCACACGCAAAACAATCGTCGGGTACGCAAGGTCGATCTCACGGAGCTCAACTTTGCCGAGGGCCGCGAGAAGATCCGATTCCCGCTCGACAAAGAGAAGGTGCAGGACATCGAAGACGTCACGCCCGCGAGCAAGTGATGGGCGGGTGGCCGGGGCAAAGCAAGTCTGCGAGCGTGCCCCGGTGAGGGCAGCTGTCGCGGACCAGGCACGAAGACTTTGCCCCGGCGAATTGACGTGTCTTCTGTACGTGTGAACGCGTTTTTAAAAAATCTATGATCAGATGTTTGTGTCGTGGCCCGACGAAACGAGCACCACCTGGCCGGGGTGATCATTCGTCGGGGGATGGGTCTTCGAGCCCGAGAACTCGGCCGAGGTCCCGGGCAGCGTGCAGCACCCCCACGATCGCGATCCCGTTGTCGATCGCCCGGTAGAAGATCAGGTGGTTGCCGAAGCCTGAGACGCGCCAGACGCGAAGACCCGCGCCGGACAGGGTACGCCCTTCGTAGGGAGCACCGATGCCGGGCTAACTTCGCAAGCAGGGAATAGGTCGCGTCGATCGACTAAAAAACGCAGCACGGTCTCGAGACTCGCTTGCAAGCCGAGATCATCGGCCGGCTCGTCGATGTCGCGGTCTGCCGCAGGCAGGATGACGACGCGCCGGGTCATGGCGTGTGCTTCCGAGTCAGTCGCCCGGAGAGCTTCTGCCGCTTGGCCTCCCAGTATTCCGGCGTGACCTCGATCAGCTCTCCGGAATCGAGCCCTTCGATGAGCAGGGCGTCGATGCGCTCCTCGGATTGCCGCTTCTGGTCGGCGCGAATCAGGTCGCGGACGTACTCGCTGGCGCTGCTATAGCCGCCCTCGGTCACGCGGCGCTGGACGATCGCGGTTCATCGGGGGGAGGGTACGGAGGGGTGTTGCCGGGAGGCGACGAGGGCCTGGCCGGGGGAGAGGCCGCCGTCGTTGGCGGGGAGGCGGCGGTGGGTGAGGACCTCGACGCCGGAGGAGCGGAGCAGGGCGACGGTCCGGGAGGCGAGCAGGGCGTTCTGGAAGACCCCGCCGGTCAGGCCGACGGTTGAGAGGGATCGGGATCGGGCGAGGTCGGAGGCGATGGAGGCGAGGGAATTGGCCAGGGCGTGATGGAAGGCAGCGGCGAGGTGGGGGAGGGGGGTGCCGCGGCGGAGGTGGTGGATGAGCCAGGGCCAGAGGGGGGCGGGGTCGAGCAGGATCGGGCCGGAGGGGGGAAGCGTTTGGCGGGAGAAGGAGCAGGGGGGGGCGTCGGGAGGAGGGGTGCCGAGGGCGGCGAGGGCTTCGAGTTCGAGGGCGGCCTGGCCTTCGAAGGTGGCGGAGGATCGGACGCTGAGCAAGGACGCGACGGCGTCGAAGAGGCGGCCCATGCTGCTGGTGGCGACGCAGTTCAGGCCGGTTTCAAGCTGATGGCGGATCACCCGGCGTTCAGCGGGGGAGGTGGCGAGGACGCAAGGGAGGTCGTCGTCCCAGGGAATGCCGGCGGCCCAGAGGTGAGCCAGGGCCGATCGGGACGGGTGGCGGATCGCGGCATCGCCGCCGGGCAAGGGGATGGGGGAAAGGTGGGCGAGGCGATCGACGCGCGCGCCGTCGCCGGAGAGGAGGAGGCACTCGCCTCCCCAGATGGTGCCATCGGAGCCGTAGCCGGTGCCGTCGCAGACCCAGGTGAGCAAGGGGGAGGAGCCGACGCGATCGTGATCGAGCAGGAGGGAGGCGGCATGGGCGTGATGGTGCTGGACCCGGACGAGGGGACGGTTGAGGGTGGCGGCCAGGTGTTCGGCCCATCGGGAGGAATGGGCGTCGGGGTGGAGGTCGCAGGCGATGACCCGGGGATCGACCTGGAAGAGGGTTTGCATGTGATCGAGTGAGCGCTCGAAGGCATCTTGCGTGGCCAGGTCTCCCCAGTCGCCGAGGTGCTGGCTGACGAGGGCGAAGGGGGGGCGGGCCAGGCAGAAGGTCCCCTTTAGCTCGGCGCCGACGGCGAGAACGGTGGGGCTGTCGGGGATCGGCCAGGGGAGCGGCAGGGGGGCGATCCCTCGGGAGCGGCGGAGGGGGAGTGCTTGATGGTCAACGACCTGGAGGACGGAGTCGTCGCAGGAGACCTGGATAGGCCGGTTGTGCAGGAGGAAGGCGTCGGCGATCGGGGAGAGGCGGTCGAGGGCCTCGGCGTTGGCGATGGCGATCGGCTCGTCGCTGCGGTTGCCGGAGGTCATGACCAGGGGCCGGTCGTCGTCCTCATCGAGGAGCAAGGGGTGGATCGGGGCATAAGGGAGCATGATGCCCAGCCGGTCCAGGCCTGGCGCGACGGAGGGGGCGAGGGGAGGGCTGCCGCTCGGGGCCGGTTGACGACGAAGCAGGACGATCGGCCGATCGCGCCCGGAAAGGGCGAGGGCCTCGGCGTCATTGACATGGGCGAGGCGGCGGGCCTGGTCGATCGAGCGGACCATGAGGGCGAAGGGCTTGTCGCCTCGGCCTTTGAGCACCCGGAGGCGGGAGACGGCGGATTCGTTGCGGGCATCGCAAGCGAAGTGGAAGCCGCCGACCCCTTTGATGGCGAGGATGAGACCGAGGTCGAGCGCCTGGCGAGCCTGAGCGAGGGCGGCATCGTCGCAGGGCCAGCCGTCGGGAGAGTCGGGATCTTGCAAAGCCCGAGGGATCATGGCGACGGGGACGAACCAGAGGGTTGGGCCACAGCTCGGGCAGGCGATCGGCTGGGCGTGGAAGCGACGGTCGTGAGGGTCGAGGTATTCCCGGAGGCATTCCGGGCAGAGGGGGAAGCGGGCCATCGTGGTGTGAGGGCGGTCGTACGGGAGGCGCTCAAGGATCGTGAATCGAGGGCCGCAGTCGGTGCAGTTGAGGAACGGATAGCGGAAGCGGCGGTCGGTCGGGTCGAACAGCTCGCGGAGACAGGCCTCGCAGGTGGCGATGTCGGGAGGGACGGGGGTGGTCGTGGCCGGGCCGGTTCGGCTGGGGAGGATGGTGAAGCCGACCGCGGTGGCGTCGGGGGGGATGCGTTCGTCGGTGATCGTCACGAGGACGGCGAGGGGGGGGGCGTCATGGAGCAGGGCGTGGCGGAAGGCGTCGAGCCGATCGGGAGGGCCCTGGACCTCGATGACGACGCCGGACGGGTCGTTGGCGACCCAGCCGGCCAGGCCGAGCCGATCGGCCGTCGCATGCACGAACGGGCGGAAGCCGACTCCCTGGACGAGACCTCGGATGAGGAACCGGCGGCGCTGGAGGGTGGGGGAGGCGTTCGAAGGGTTCGGGTCGGAGGGAGGAGGCATGAGGGGCATCGCCGGATCGGTCGGGCTCGGGTCGGGTTCGGAGGCGGTCGGGGACGGTTCCATCATGGGATGGTCGCGGCCGGATGGGGAACGGGGTTGCTGCGGGAGATTTTGATTTGAGACCGGGGGGGGATGGAATCGGCGTCAGCGGGGAGTCTTGATCGGTTATGCTGGGGGATGGAGGAACGATGGACGGGAAGGGTTTCCGAACGCCTGGGATACGGCCTCTCACCTCGCTCGAAGGACGAGGGAGCCCGCAAGGCCGGGTAAGCGGGCCGATGGGAAGAACGTCATGCGTTGCGATCCGTCCCCGGACCCCTCACCCCGTCCCTGTCCCCGCGCGCGGGAGGAGGGAGATTGGTGTCAGTTCGGATGTTCGCAAGAGAAAATGGTGATCAAATTCTTGAAAATTCAGGGGTGCTCCGATGTGTCTTGCCGTGCCGGGGCGGATTGAACAGATCTCTGAGGCTCAGGGAACGCGGATGGGCCGAGTCAATTTCGGGGGGATCGTTAAGGAGGTCTGCCTGGCGTTTGTTCCCGAGGCACAGGTGGGGGATTACACGATTGTTCATGTCGGGTTCGCCCTCAGCACAATTGATGAGGCCGAGGCGAGGCAGACGCTGGAAACCTTTCGGGCGCTCGGCGTGCTGGAGGAGGAGCTGAGCGGGGACGTCGAGGGAGGGGAATGATCGTCATGAAATATCTGGATGAATTTCGGGATGGAGCGATCGCCCGAGCGCTGGCTGATGAGATCCGGCAGATCGTCACGAAACCGTGGGTGGTGATGGAGGTTTGCGGCGGGCAGACGCATTCGATCCTTCGTAATGGGGTGGACCAGTTGCTTCCCGAGGGGGTCGAGCTGGTGCATGGGCCGGGGTGCCCGGTCTGTGTGACGCCGCTGGAGGTGATCGACCGGGCGTTGGCCATTGCACAGAAGCCGGGCGTGATCTTCTGCTCGTTCGGCGACATGCTGAGGGTGCCGGGTTCGTCGACGGATTTGTTCCGGGTCAAGGCGGAGGGGGCGGATGTGCGGATCGTGTATTCGCCCCTGGATGCGTTGACATTGGCCCGAAGGGATCGGGATCGGCAGGTCGTCTTCTTTGGGATCGGGTTTGAGACGACGGCGCCGGCCAACGCGATGGCGGTGAAGTTGGCAAGCGATGAAGGATTGGACAACTTCTCGATGCTGGTGTCTCACGTGCTCGTACCGCCAGCGATCGAGGCGATCTGTCGGTCGAAGGGGAACCGAGTTCAGGGGTTTCTTGCGGCCGGGCACGTCTGTACGGTGATGGGGACGCGGCAGTATCCGGCGATTGCCGAGCGGTATGGGGTACCGATCGTCGTGACCGGGTTTGAGCCGATCGACCTGCTCGAAGGGATCCGCCGGGCCTTGGTGCAACTGGAACGGGGCGAGGCTCGGGTCGAGAACGCGTATGCGAGGGTCGTCTCCGAGGAGGGGAACCCGGCGGCTCGGGCCGTGCTGGATGAGGTATTCGAGGTGACGGACCAGTCGTGGCGCGGCATCGGGAGGATCCCTCAAAGCGGGTGGCGGCTGGCCCCGTCGTATCGCGGTTTCGATGCGGCGGAACGGTTCGACGTGGGGGCGATCCGGACGGTCGAATCGCCCGAATGCCGGAGCGGTGAGGTGTTGCAGGGGTTGATCACCCCCCCCGAGTGCGCGGCGTTCGGGACTGTCTGTACGCCGAGGACGCCGCTTGGGGCCACGATGGTGTCGAGCGAAGGGGCGTGTGCGGCCTACTTCCTGAATGGTCGGAGGAAACGGGGAACGAACGGGGTGGCCGCTCATGCCTGAGCCTTCCGGAATCGACGGCTGGACCTGTCCGGTGCCGCTGCGCGAGACGCCGACGATCGTGATGGGCCACGGGGGAGGGGGGCGGCTTTCGAGCGAGTTGATCGAGCATCTCTTTCTGCCGGCCTTTCGGAACCCGGCGCTGGAGGCGAGGGGCGATGCGGCTGTGATGGAGGTGCCGTCGGGCCGATTAGCGTTTTCGACGGATGCTCATGTGGTCCGACCTTTGTTCTTTCCAGGAGGGTCGATCGGCGAGTTGGCGGTGTATGGGACGGTCAATGATCTGGCGATGGCCGGGGCCAGGCCGATGCACTTGAGCGCGAGCTTCATTCTGGAAGAGGGGTTCCCGATGGGGCACCTCTCGGCGATCGTCGGCCGAATGGCCGAGGCGGCGAAACGGGCCAAGGTGGCGATTGTCACCGGGGATACGAAGGTGGTTGAGCGGGGCCACGGCGACGGGTGCTACATCACGACGAGCGGAATCGGCGAGGTCCCGGAGGGGCGATTGGTGGGGCCGGATCGGGCGAGGGCCGGGGATGCCGTGCTCGTGAGCGGGACGATCGGCGATCACGGGGTGGCGATCTTGAGCGTTCGTGAAGGGCTGGAGTTCGAGTCGGAGATCGTGAGCGACCTGGCACCGCTGTCGGATCTGGTCGAGCGGCTTTTTTCGGCGTCGGTTGCGGTGCGGGCGATGCGCGATCCGACCCGGGGAGGACTGGCGGCGACGCTTGTCGAGATCGCGGCGCGATCGGGGGTCGGGATGGTGCTCGATGAGGAGGCCGTGCCGGTGCGGTCCGAGGTCCGAGGGGCCTGTGAGTTGCTCGGGCTCGATCCGATGATGGTCGCCAACGAGGGGAAGCTGGTGGCGATTGTCCCTGAAGACCAGGCGGAGACGGCTCTGGCCGCCCTTCGGAGCCTACCGATCGGCCGTGAGGCGGTGCGGATCGGCTCGGTCGTGGCGGAGCATCCAGGGACGGTTGTCATGAAGACGAGCATCGGCGGGCGTCGGGTGGTTTCGCTGCCGATGGGGGAGCAATTGCCTCGCATCTGTTAATTGGTTCGCTCAGGGAGCCGTGGCCGAGCGGTGAGCCTGGTGGCGATCGTCGAGGAAGGCGAGCCAGTCCTCCATCCCTTCGCCTGTCTTGGCGGAGGTTTCGATGAGGCGGACGCCGGGACGAACGTCGAACAGGTGGGTGTGAGCGGCGTCTCGGTCGAACTCGCAGATCTCGGCCAGGTCGATCTTGGTCAGGACGACGGCATCGGCGGAGTTGTAAATGCCAGGATATTTCAAGGGCTTGTCCTCCCCCTCGGTGACCGAGAGAAGGGCGACGCGGCATGATTCGCCCAGGTCGTAGCTGGAGGTGCAGACAAGGTTGCCGACGTTCTCGATGAACAGAACATCAAGCGAGGAAAGATTCCAGGCGTCGAGATGACGCGCGACCATGTCGGCGTCGAGGTGGCAGATGCCGTGCGTCTGAATCTGACGCACGGGAACGCCGGAGCGAGCAAGGCGTTGAGCGTCGCGGTCGGTTTCCAGGTCGCCGACAAGGGCGGCGGGACGGCCTCCGCGAGCCTTGAGGGCCGAAAGGGTTCGCTCCAGGAGCAGGGTTTTTCCGGTGCCGGGACTGGAGACGAGGTTGACGACGAACAGCCCGGCGTCTCGAAACCTGAGCCGCAGCGAGGCGGCGATCTGGTCGTTCTTTTTCAGGAGCCCCTGGCGAAGCTCGACAATGCGAGGGGTCATCAATGCTGCTCCATTCGCGGAATCTTCTGGTCCTCGACCTCGATCGATTCGACCTCCAGTTCCTTCCCCCGGACGATCGCGGCCGAAGGGGTGTCGCAGATCGGGCAACGCAGGGGAGGAGCCTCGGGCAGTTCCACCTCACGTTGGCAACGCTCGCAACGGATCGCGACGGGAATGGATTCGATCTCCAGGGTCGAGCCTTCCAACAAGGTGTCTCGGGTGACGACCTCGAAGCAGAAGGCAAGGGCCTCCGTCGCAACCCCGGAGAACGCTCCAATTCGGAGCCGAACCCACGTTACCCGGCATGGGACCGAGCCTTCGAGCGCTTCGGAGACCTGCTGTACCAGGGCCTGGGCGATCGACAGTTCGTGCATGATCGACGTTGTCCTCCTGGGGAAGACTCCTGGTCGTCGGCCAGAGGCTCGGCGGCCGATCAGCGGCCTGAGGCTCCGGAAGGCTCCAGCGACCAGGCCAGGTGCAGTCCCATCGCCGTGGCCAGCCGGTCGAGCGTGGCCACGGTGGGGTTGCGGTTGAGCCCCGTCTCGATCTTGTGGATGGCCGCCCGGTCGATCCCCGCAGTCGCGGCCAGATCGGCGTAGCTGAGGCCGCGGTGCAGCCGCTCGGCCCGCAAGGCGGCGGCGTCTTCCTCGGTCAGCTGGTCGCGGCGAGTCATGGCGACCTCCGTGATCGAGAGACCCCCATCATACCGCGTTACGATTCACCCGACAGAATCTCGCCCCTGACCTGAAGAGTGCTCGCCGAGCTCAATTCGTCCTGAAGCACGCGATGGTTTGGCAACTTCGGAGAGTCGTGCAGGAGCGCCCCGAGGCCGACGAGCGTGAGGAGACCACAGCAGACCATGCCGAGAACGAGGAGAGAACCGAGGCGGGCGTTTGTAGGGACATGTGAGAGGGTGAGGACACCAAACCCGATCGCCAGGGCAAGGATGTCCGTAATGATTGCAGGGCCGGACTCTCGCAGTGCGCAAGAGACGGGCTCGGACTCGCTTCGCCCCCGGGCTCGCGTTACGCCTTCCAGGAAGTAGACCGCGTAGTCGACGCCGACACCGATGATGATGACGCAGAACAGGGAGGTCGCGACGCCGAGTGGGAGGCCGGACCAGCCCATGAAACCGAAGAGCATCACAATGGTCAGCAAGGTTGGGAGAAGGGCCAGCAGGGCAAACCGGGGAGCGCGATAGAAGAGGACAAGAAGGGACGAGACGATGACCAGATCGAGCACCAGGGAAGCGATCTGAGAGGAGACGATTGCCGGAATCATGGCCTGGCTGAGGGCCACATCCCCACAGAACTGGATGCGCAAGGTCGACGGGCTGGGCGATTTCGGGCGGAATTGCTGGAGGGCCTCCATCAGGCGAGCCGTATCCTGATAATTAGCATCCTTGAGAGAGATCGTCAGAATTGTGGCTGCCCCGCGATCGTCGATCAATGCTCGGAGCCGATCCTCTCCATGAATCAGCGCGTAGCGGGTGAGGAGCCGTCGTGCCTCCCGCGCTTCAGGGAGCGAATGAGGCGAGCCAACCGCCGGGGTCATGTCCCAGAAATGAGCCATCGCCTCCAGACTGCTGGCGAGACCAGTCACCCCACCGACTCGGGGTTGGGTGCTCGCAAACTCCTCGAATTCTCGGAGCAGCGCCAGAGAGGCCGGCTGCAGCAGCGGATCGACGTCGGACGATGACGGATCGACGCTCACATGAGCGAGGAGAATGTGAGAGCCATGCAGCTTGCGATCGACTCGCTCGCTCGCCTGCCGGAGTGGGCTCGACACGGAGAAATTATGGACCCAACTGTCCTGGATCCGGAGACGCGGCATTCCTGCTGCCGCGATGAGTGTCAGTAGCGAGGCGAGCGCGAGAATGGCTGACCGACGTCGGATCAGCGGGGCCAGTGCGTCGGCGAGTCGATGGCCGATCCCTGCCTTTTCTCGGAGATTCTTCGTGAACGCTCGGGGGCCAAGCCATGCGAGTGAGGCGGGGATGAACGTCACGGACCAGACGAAACAGAAGGCCAGTCCTCCTGCTGCATACGCACCGAACATGCGGATGGGGCCGATGGAGGCCCCCAGGAAGGAGAGGAAACCGATCGAGGTCGTCAGCGATGCGACGGCGAGGGGACGCGCCATCTCCGAAATGGTCTGCTCGACCAGCGGGAGATGCGATCCCTGGCCATCCCAGGCGGCGAGCTTCTCCTGGTAATGCCAGAACAGGTGCACCTCGTCGGTGAGCGCGACCGTGACAAGGACGACGGGAAGGATGACCGTCGAGAGGTAGATCGGCGACCCGATCCATCCCATGACGCCGAAGGTCGTCACCAGGCAGGCGCCAATCTCGAGAAGGCCCAGGGCAACTCCCCAGAAATTCCGGCAACCGAGCCAGACCACGAGGGCGATGATCGCGACCGTCGCCGGGATCAGCAGGAGGAGATCCTCCAGGATGTGAGTCCCCAGCAGAGCCTCGGCCACCGGCGCCCCGGCAACGGAGACCCGGTCGAGTTCAGGGAGCGGATAGCCGTCGACGAGGTCGATGATCTGATGGGATAGCACCGATCGGGTCCCAGGCTCCTCTTCTGGGACGCCGATGAAGATGGCCGCCGCCGTCCGGTCCTCAGAAACGAGCGTCCCGGTGAACGGGCGGGCGGCTGGAGCGTTCAAATCGGCCCGCAGCAGTTCGAACTCCTCCGCTCGGCCCGGCAGGGAATCGAGAAACGGTTGGAATGTCCCCTTTCCTTCGTAGACCCGGTCGCGGAGTTCCGTGGCGAGGCTGGAGACATGCCCAGGGTCGACACCCTCCAGGCGGAGAATCGCCCGGGTCAGGCTGCGGACAGCCTCCAGGGTGCCGGAGTTGAAGATGCCGTTGGGGTGCCTCGTTTCGAGCAGGACGATCATCGGGTCTCGAAGGCCGAACGATCGGCGAGCCTCCGAGTCGAACCGGGCGACGGGGTCGTCGGGGGGCACGAGTGTCTTGCCGTCGGTACGCAACTCCAGACGCCAGAGGCCTGGCATCGCGAGCAGCACGATGAGGACTGCGCCGACGACTGCCACCCGGGGCCGGGTCAAGCTCCAGCGGGCAGGGAGCGTGACGATCGCGGTCAGGGCGTCATGGGAGGGGATCATGGGTTTCCACGGACGAGAGTGTTGCGGTGCTGCAGGAGGTCTCTGGTGACCCAACTCCTCACGGGAGAGGAGGGCAGAATTTTTGAATGCGGTGCGTCGTAATTTCGGTCACGTAAACGCAGCCGTCCTTGTCGCAGGCGACTCCGTGGGGAGAGCGAAACTCTCCGTTCCCGAGACCGGTCCTCCCCAGTTGGCCGAGAGGCTCCCCCTCGGCGTTGTAGAATTCGAGGCGGTCGTTGCCGGCGTTCGCCACGATGACGACCCCCTCGGGGGTGATTGCGATGCCTCGGGGATCCTGGAGCTGACCGGCCCCCTCCCCCTGCGATCCCCAGGTTCGGAGGAGGTTGCCGTCGGAGTCGAACTTCTGGACCCGATGATTGCCCGAGTCGGTGACGTAGACCGCACCGTCCGAATCGATCGCGATCCCGGTAGGCCCGATCATCTCGCCGGGGGCAGAGCCCTCTCGTCCCCAGGAGGTCAGGTATTCGCCCGCATTTGAGAACTTCTGGACCCGGTGATTGCCGGAGTCGAGGACATAAAGATTCCCCTCGCGATCAAGTGCCAACCCGGTCGGGGCGCGGAATTGCCCGGGGTCCGACCCCCTTGAGCCGATGACCTGTTCGCAGGTGCCCGCAATCTCGATCAGCGATGAGGTCCAGAGTCGCACCTTCTGAACCCGATCGTTGAGGGTGTCGGCCACGAACACGGAGCCGTGGCGATCGACGGCGATCCCGGTCGGCCAGCGGTACTCGCCCTCACCCGAGCCCTCGTGACCGAACTGCAGGTTGAAGCCGCCGACATTGCTGAGAAACTTGATGCGATGGTTTCCCGAGTCGGAGACCACGATCGTCTCCTCGCCAAACGGGTCCGTATAGGTTGTGATCCCGAGGGGCTGCTCGTAGCGACCCAGGAACTCGGGAGTCCCCCGCTGTCCCCAGGTGATGAAGAAATGGAGCGCCGGCATCTCCGCCCCATCACGGTCGTTCCCCGAGGCAGGCGACGCGAACGAGGCCAGGATGCCTGCAACCAGCCCGAGGAAGGTGAGGGACTGTGGCATCGGAGTATCTCCTTGGTTGGTCGATGATTCCGAGGTTGTCGGGTGACGAAGGTGCGAGGCTCGGCGGCCGGTTCTGATCGGTTCGGCGGCTTGCTCGATGATCATGCTCCGATGGAGAGCGCGACTCGGACGCTGATCGCCCAGTCGGGAGTATCGTGGTCCTGGTGGTACCTCAGGGCGCTTCGGGCGTAGTGAATGCTGTAGTGCCAGCTGCCTCCTCGGATGACCCGGCAGCCCGACCCGGATGCCTGATTCTCGGGGTTGGGGAGGATGGCCTCAGGCCGGCTGTAGAAGTCGTCGTCATACCAATCACTGCAATACTCGAAGAAATTGCCATGCACGTCGTAAAGCCCGAACGGATTGGGTCGTTTGGCGGCGACCGGCTTTCCGCCGTAGTCGGGATCGCCCGACCAGCCCTGGTTGGCGCAATACCAGACGTAGTCCGTCCGCTGGCCGGGTTGGGTGCCGGCGGGGCCGTCGAAGCACTCATGGTCAGGGGCGTCCAGGGAGTCGCCGAAGGAGAAGCGCGTCTGGGTGCCGGCTCGACAGGCATACTCCCACTCGGCCTCGGTGGGGAGGCGGAAGTTCCGTCCGGTGAGCGAGTTGAGCGTGTCCAGAAACCCCCCGGGTCCCGCCACATCGTCCCACGAGATCGAGTCGATCGGGACGTCGTCACCAAGGCCGATGCTGCTTACGCCGCCGGTCAAGGTCCACGGGATCGGGGTGGGCAGGGAGCCCATGACGGCCCCCCACTGGGCCTGGGTCAGCAGGGTCTGGCCCAGGTAGAACGGCCGAGAAATGGTCACCGAGTGCACCGGTGCCTCATCGGGGCTGCTGCCCCGCTCCACTGCGCCCATCGGGAATGTCCCTGCCGGGATCCTCACGAGCCGAAGCGGCCGGGCTCCGGCAGGGAGGCCCGGCAGATTGATCGTCAGGGGTCTGATCAGGCGGGGGGGGATCCTGATGTCCGGGGGCCGAATCAGGGGTCCTCGTGGCCCGGTGATTCGGACGTCAGGACCGATGGGAAAGGGCGGACGAGGTCGCGGTCCTCGCTTCCAGTCTCTCATTTGAGGAGCCTCATCGTACGAAATCGGCCTGGAAAAGCGTCCTCGCCTCGCCCCGGTCGCGGGGCTCGGGCCTCCGGAAGCCCGCTTTGCTGTCCGGCACCGAACTCGCGATTGGCCAGAACTTCAGCAGGAAGACACTCCCTCAGAAGCTATCATCGTTCAAGAGCATTGTGATTTGATTGTCGTAAAGTTCCGGTGCCGACCGCATCGGGGGCCGGATCGGTTGGGGGGCCGTCGTCGGTGAGCTCGAAGGCACCGATGTCGGCCCTCTCCTCGACGTCGCCTTCGCCGCCCGAGGGGCGGGGCTCCCCTCGCTGGTCGGTCTCGAGCGGGGGCTCGAGCTCGCCGTCCAGAGAGGCCGCCACGGCGGCGTTGATGGCGGGGCTCCCGGGCTCGACGGCGTGAAACTCCGGACCCTCGCCCTGGCCGGAGAGCGGCATCAGTCGGGGGTCGACCCCCAGCCGATCCAGGTCGCTCGCACCGAGCAGCTCCACTCCATCGGTTCGCTGGAGCAGGACCCCTCCCCGGGAGGCGAGGGGGCCGCTGCAGTCGCCCCCCACTGGGGATTCGTTTTCGGCCATGAGGCTGTTCCGGACCCGAAGGCGACCGTAATTGCAAAGGCCGCCGCCGTCTTGCGAAGCGGAGTTAAAAGCCACCGTGCTCTCAAGCAGGTCGAGTGTGCCGTTGTTGCGGATCCCGCCCCCGGTGCGTCCGGCGGAATTGCCGCTGATCGTGCTCGCCTGGAGAACGACTCGGCCCTCCGACCAGATCGCCCCCCCGTTGTCGCCGGCCCGGTTGCGGCTCAGGGTGCTGCGGATGATCCGCACCTCGGCCGGGCCGTTCCCGGAGATCGGGCTCCCCCCGCCCGCCACGCCATGCCGCACGTTGTAGATCGCGCCGCCGACCCCGCCGATGCCGCTGGCCTCGTTGCTGTCCAGGGTGCAGGAGTCGAGGATCAGTGTGCCGTTGTTGCAGATGCCTCCGCCGTCATCCCGGGAGATATTGCCGCGGATCGTGCATTCGACGCAGCGCAACTCGCCGAGGTTGAGGATCCCGGCGCCGTCCTCCACATGGCGGTCGAATCCGTCGACGGTCGAGCCGTTAACGATGGACAGGCCGGAGAGGGTGACCGACGCTCCTCCAGCGATTTGGAGCACTCGCCCTCTGTGACGGCCGTCGAGAATGGTGCGGTCGGCACCGGCCCCTTCGATCGTGACCGAGCGATCGATGACGAGGCCTCCCGAGAACGTGCCCGGCCCGAGCCTGATCGTCCCGCCGTTGGCGATTGCAGCGATCGCGTCTTGGAGTCGAGAGTCGCCGTTCTCCCCCCGGCCTGGGGCCGAAACTTCGAGGAAGTCGGGAGGATCGCTCCTCGGCGGTTCGGCATGCACCGGCATCGCGATGCTCAGGCAAGACAGCGCAAGAATGGGGACCGCGACGGCGAGCGGAGAAGGCTGGCGCACCGGAAACTCCTGGCAGGTTGCTGCCGATTAGTTCAAGGGGCCGGGACGCCCCGCAGATCATAGAGATAGACCGCGCCGCAGTCGGTGTGGCGTCCGACCCGATTGTTCTGCTCGCGGCCTCCCGGCTCGCCGACGACGATTTCCAGGTCGCCAATCGCGACGGCGATCCCGAACTCGCACCCCTCATCCGCGTCGCTCGCCACCAGCTTTGCGACCTGTGTCCACCCCGAGGGTCCTCGGCCGAAGACGTACGCCGCTCCAGAGCCGAGGCCGGCGTCGTCCCGGAAGTGGGCCCCCGTCACGACCAGGTCGCCCCGGATCGCAACCGCCTCGCCGAGTGCATCGGCGGGCATGATGTCGTCGGCGAGGAGCTTTGCCACCTGCACCCAACCGCTGGGACCGCGCTCGAAGACATAGGCCGCCCCGGCGCGCGGACCTGCTTCCCCGTTGCCTCGCGAGCCCACGACCACGCGGTCTCGACTCACGGCCACCGAGCAGCCGGTCTCGTCCATCGGCCGAGGATCCGACACCTCCAGGCGGCCCTCCGACCGCCACGTCTGGCCATCGTGGCGGAACACGTAGGCGGCCCCGGAATAAGGGGTCGGCGTCCCATTCGCATAAGCACCGACCGCGATCACCCCGTCGTCTAGGGCGGTCGCGTAGCCGAACAGTTCGCTGGCGAGCGGCTCATCCGGGGTCAGGCGGGCTTCCTCCCTCCAGCCTTCTGGCCCGAGGCGGAAGACATAGACGGCGCCCGAGTCCTCCACCTCCCCGTCGTGGCCGAGCGCTCCGACGGCACAGACCCCGTCGCCGACGGCCACCGACTGGCCGAAGCGATCCTCCGACCGGATCCCGCGCGGCCGAAGTGTCGCCGACGGTTCCCAGCGACCGGCCCGGCGGCGGAAGACGTAGGCGGCACCGGCGTCCTCACCTCCGCCATCATGGCCTCGGGCCCCGACGACCACCGTATCGCCGTGGACGGCCACGGCCATCCCAAAACCGTCGTGCGCCGCCGTGTCGTCGGCCACAAGCTTCGCCTGCTGCCGCCAGGCGGAGCCCGACCGCTCGAAGACGTAGGCCGCACCGGCATCAATCCCGAACTGGTCGTCGGTGGGGGCTCCGAGCACCATCGTGTCGCCGGAGATGGCAACCGTGCGGGCAAACGTGGCGAAAGGCTCGGGATCTTCGGCGTTGAGCCTGAGGGATTCCGTCAGTTCCAGGCGGCCCGACCCCACCACGGTCGCGGGGTCGGGGGGCGACGTCGGGAGGTTCCCGATCGCTGTTGGGGAGCCATTCTTGCCCCCGCCCTCGTCGGTGAGATCGCCGTGGGGCGTAGTCCGCAGCCAGCTGCTCCCGGCGAGGCCCAGGGGAAGGACCGCCCCAACCATCACGAGGGCGATCCAACGTGCAGAGGAACGCATCAGTGATCTCCAGGCAAGAGGATTGCGCTCGATCGATCAAGGAATCTCGGGCCCACCGTGACCGGGGCCGCGAGGTTTCCCCGGATCCGGCGAGCCTGCCCGCGACCATTCAGGGCGTCTCAGGCCGGCAACCGCGAGCCCCGGCCGTTTGGAATCAAGGGTTGGCCGCCCGACGCGCGGCCTCCTTGCGGGCGGCAGCGTCTCGTTGCTGGATGACGGGGCGGAGTCCCTCGCGGAGCTGGGACTTGCGGTCGTCGCTCAGGTCGAGCTCGCCGCGACGGATCCCGACCCCCACTCCACGACCCGCCACGAACTCCTGCTTGGAGATCGGCTGCATGTCCTCGCATGTACCCGCGCCCAGGTTGATGTCCTGGCTCTTGAAGGGCTTCTGGAAGGCGACGGTGACGTTGTGGGGCGGGATCTGCATGACGCCGGTGGCCATCGCGACCCCCGGCATCTTCCGTACGATCCGCTTGCTGTCGAGGTAGATGTCGTAGATCGCGTTGTAGTGGATCATCGCGGGATAGTCGGAGTATTCCTCCGGCCTTCTGGGATCGGGCCGCGTCAGCGCCACGCAGATGCTCCGAGGTTGGACCACTTCCGGCTCTCCCGGATCGGCCTCGGAGGCCGTGAACGTGATGTTCGCGTCGTAGAGCGCTGAGTAACCGAAAAGTTCCCAGTTCCGGATTGTGAACTCGAACTGTCGGTACCCCAGCCGGTTCGTCACGGGCGGCTTCCGCTCCAGCCTCATGTACGCGCGCAGCTCGACAAGTTCGTCGGCGTCCTCAGGGGCGGAGCTCGTGTTGCTCGGGCGGAACAGCGGGACCCGGATCACGGACCGCTCGAACTCGGTCTCGGCGAGCTCGGGGAAGAACCTACGGCTCATCTCGGGATCCTGATTCCCCGGATCGCGCGGAGCGTCAGGCTGGTCTCCCCTGGGCTGCTGGCCCTTCGGCGTCAGTGGCGAGCCCTTGCTCTGGGCCTCCTCCTGGGCAATCGCGGCCGGCAAATAGAGGCTGGAGGCCCCCAGAGAGAACGCGAACGATTGAAGCATGAAATTGCGGCGGTCCATTGGTCGATCCTCCTCCTCGGAACTGATGAAGTGATCGGGTGTAGTGAGATGGTCGCTCGGGGATGCATGGAGATGGATCGGGCCGGCTGAGGGCTCGGCACCGACCAGGAGGTTGTGTCCACTCCGCGAGCCTCCCAAGCGGGAGGGTGCGCTGATGACCGGTCGGGAACTTTGAAAAGCTGCTCGGGAAGGAAGCTGGGTTCGTTGTTCGATGGCCTTCCTTCGGCGCGCGTCGGAAAGGACTCGCCGGAGGGGCTTACTCGTCGTCGGGCCCGCGGGCTGGGTTGGTAGGTGTCGGCACGTAGTCGCCGAGTTCCGGAGTCGGCGAGGTGCGTGGATTCGGCCTCGCCTCGCTGGGGCTGTCATCTGACCGGTCAGGAGCCTCACTTCGAGCCGGTTCCGACCCGGTCGCCTCCTGATCGGCCCCGGCGGAATCGCTGCGGCGCACCTCCTTTCGGTTCGAATCCTGAACAGACTGCGTTGGAGCCGAGCCCACCGGGGATGTGTAATCGCTGGGCTCGGGAGTTGGGGATCGATACTCATCCGCCGGCCTGGCCCCGATCCCACCCCCCTGACGGCTCGATTCGCTCCCGGCGGTGGGCCGGCCCGCGCCCGTCCCGGGCTCGGGGACGTAGTCGTTCAATGCGGGCTGAGGGGTGCGGTGGGCCGACCGGCGAGCGGCGGGCGTCGGGGTCTCTTCGGGCCTTGAGAGGACGGTGCCGGCCTGCGGGACGTAGTCGCTCAGCTCCGGGGTGGGCGAGCGGAAGGGGATGGGCCTGGATGTCGGGGCGGGCTCCTCCAGTGGCGTATCGCCGGGGGCCACCACTGACCCCGCGTCTGCCCCGGGCTCGGGGACGTAGTCGCTCAGCTCGGGCTGAGGGGTGCGGTGAGCCGCTTCGCCCGGCCGACTTGAGGCCGTGGCTCCTCCCGGTTCGGGAGTTGATTCCCGACCCGGACGTGATGGCGATTGGCCTCTGGTGGCGCCGGTCTTTTCAGAGCGACCCGCGTCTGGGTTGGTCAGATCGCCTTCATCGGCTCCGGGGGTTGGGGTCTCGGGGCGTTCCTGGCTCCGCTGACCTTCTCTGTGGAGGGCAATGGCGATGACTTGCGCCGCCGAGGCTCGAGAAGCAGACCGGGGAGACCCGAAGTCGGAACGCTCAACAGCCTGGTCACTCTTGGCGTTGGGCCGGGAGGCGCTGGTTCCTTCCCGGTCGCCGAGGCGCTCCGCGATGCGGCTCGCCTCAAGCATGTCGCCGATGAACAGGAGGTTCTCTCGATCGGCCTGTTCCGACAACTCCAGCGCGGTGGTCGTGAGGTTCTCGACCTCCTGCACCTCAAGGCCTCGGGAGCTGGCAATCGCTCGTGCCACCTGGAGGGCGTAGCCCCGGTTCGAGGTGATGATCCGGTCCAGATGGGTTGTCGAGAGATCTTGGATCAATGCGGCAGGATCCTCCTCATCGGCCGGGGCCACGAGAGCCAGCCCCCCGCTGGAGGACACGATCGAGAAATCGGTGTCGGAGATGTCGAAGAAGATATTGTCGACAGCCTCGACCATGATCCGGGCGGTTGAGGTGGCGATTCCTGGCAAGGTCACGAGCTGTGAGCCGTCGTTCGGCACGTCCGTCGCCAGCGCCGTGTCGAAGGACTGGCCGCCATCAGTCGAGAGCCAGATATTCACCCGGCTGACGGCAATTTCCCCGGTGTCGGTCCCGGCCACGTCCCAGGTGACGGTCGTGCCGCCCGAGAGGTTCAGGCGGGCGTTCGGGTAGGCGACTCGGAAGGGCCCCGCGTCGCCGTGTACATGCACCAGGCCATCCTGTCCGTTCGTCGCCCCGCCCCAGTTGTGGTCGTCTCGCACCGTGACGCGGAACGTCAAGGTCCGGGTGGTGGAAGGGAACTGTTCTCCCATGGTTGAGCGGTTGGCCAGGATGTCCGGCAGTCTGGGAAAGAGCCGCCACGGATCGGTGCTCGGCGCGAACGATCGGAAGATCGGCCCTTCCCCCATGTCGGGCGCGGTGGCGGGCGCCGCCTCGCCGAGGTCGCGCTGCTCCCAGCAGTAGACAATTGAATCTCCATCGGCGTCGATCCCCTGAGCGGTCAGGTAGAACGGCGTGCGGTGGGGGATGTGGAACCCGGAGTCCAGGACCACCGTCGGGGGCGTGTTGTCGAGGGCCTGGACGATGTGTGCGGCCTGGCCCGGGCCTGTGGTGATGTAATCGTCGATCTCGGCCAGGCTCGCGGAGTGGAAGTAGTCGTTGCTATAGCTTTGCAGGTCATCGTCGCCGCAGATTCCGGCGTACGCCATGATCGTCGAGCCGCTGCCTGGCTCAAACGCCGTGTCCGCGTGCCTCTGGTCATCGGTGCAAAGCTCGTCGATGCCGTTAAACGTGTGGTTCGCACCGAACTGATGGCCGATCTCGTGAGACACGAAGTCGACGTCGTACGCGTCGCCGACGGGATTGCTCCGCCCGGTGACCCCTTTCGCTTTGTGGAACTTCCGGCAGACGCAGCCGACGAGGGCCTTTCCACCGGCTCCCGTGCTGAATGCGTGGCCGATGTCGTAGTTGGCGTTCCCGATGATGCTGTCAATGTGGAACTGCGACTGCCCCATGAGCCGGTCAGCATCGTTGTTGTCAAGCGAGTCGGTCTCGGGGTCGAGGAAGATCAGCTCGTCCTGGTCGTCGACCAACTCAAGCTTGACCGCGAGCTCTCGCTCGTAGATTCCGTTAACCCGATTGACGGTCCCCCGAATCGCCTCAAGGGCCGAATCGAGGGTGCCGCCGTGGAACTGGGCGTATTCTCCTGTGCAAATCACCGCGATCCGATAGACGCGCAGCGACATCCCTGTGCGGCGGGCGCCACGGCCCGCCAGGTCGTTACGCCGAGCGTCCTCAAGCCGACTGCGGGCGGCAGCCTTCGCACCGGGGTCAGGACCCTCCCGGGCCGGCTCTCCGCCGGCCTCGGGTGCGATCTCGTCGAACTGGACGGCCTCACAATCGAACCGGGGGCGCGCGTGGACGTCTCGCTTCGAGAACGAGCCGTACTCCAACTCCTCAGCGTCGGACTTGCGTCCGGTCGGGTCGATCGTGATCGTGTCGCCCGGCGACAGGATCTGGGCGTGGAAGCTCCCCGTTTTGAAGTTGAAGTCGAGCCGAGCCGAATACGAGGGACGGTCCAGCGACCTCGCCCGGTAGGTTCTCAGGTGCGGGAACTTTCGCTGAAGCCCCTCGGACATGACCGGCGACTCCTCCACCTGAAACTCCATCAGACTCCCGTCGGGCATCGGCAGTTTGATGACTGACCGGGGCAATGGCCCTTGACCGTCAGTCGGGCGTTGGGCCTTGGCCGCAGTTTCCATGGGCGCCTGGGCCAGTTCTGCTCCCAGTCGATCCGAGTCGAGGAGGAACCTCCGGGCCGGCAGCGGGACCTGGGGCCGATTGCTGCCCACTTCCAGGCCCTTCAACGTCTGGGACAGGTCCGAGGACCTCCAATAACCGCCAGCGCCGCCTCCAGGCTGGACGATCGATCGTTCTCCTCCCTGGCCCAGTGTCAGCATCGCGAGAAAGATCGCGAGTTGAGTCGTCATGGCAGCTCCTCCAAAATTGCACGCAAAACGCGTGGTGAGGACGATCGGTGGGCCGACACTGTCCCGCAGCATTCGAGGAATCGTCGATCGACCAGCAAGGCATCGTGTCTCGGATGACGGGAAATCAGGACGAGAGCAACATCTTGGTCGATCCGAGTGGAGAGTTCTTCTCCCGGATTGCTTATTTCGGGTGGTTGATCGACGCGTCTGTGATTGCCCCGGCATCGTCGGCTCGGCTCCAGGCGAGGACGATCAAGGGGGGCAACGGTGTCGGCCTTCGGTCCTGCTGGGAGCTGCATCCTGAGCAACGAAGGCCGGGGCGAGCAGCAGGGGATTCCATGGCTCGGACGCGGAATTCCGCCCATCCCGTGCCCCGGCGATTCTTCTCACGCAAGGGTCAGGGACAGGTTCGGGGCAGGTGCAGCGAGCGCAGCACTCAGAGTCTGTCCCATAAGGGGCCAAGCGTCAGGCTGCCACCGGCCTCGGGTAACGGAACTCGGCGTCCCTATCCGAGGGCTCAAGGCGGTGGAGCATCAACCGGATCATCGCCAGTTTGACGAACGATTCCGACGACAGGACACTCTTCTCCCGGTCCTTGCTCAGCCGTCGACACCGGCCCAGCCAGGCGAAGGTCCGTTCCACCGTCCACCGGATCGGCAACCTCACCCAGCCCCGCTTGCCCTCGGGGCGGCGGATGATCTCCAGGTCCCACTTCGCATGCTCGTCGACCCATTCGTAGAGCGTGAAGTTGTGGTACTTCGAGTCGGCATACATCCTCCTGACCTTGCCCATCGGCTGGCCCTCCAGCCGGGCGAACAGCCCCGGGGCCGCCGCCGCGTCGTCGACCGAGGCGGCGGTCACCAGAACGGCCAGCAGCAACCCCATGCTGTCGACGACGATATGACGCTTCCGCCCGTCGACGTTCTTGGCGTTGTCCCGACCCCGCCGCTCGCCCCCGGAGGTCGTGTCGATCGACTGGCTGTCGACACTCGCCGAGGTGCGGGGGCGGTAGGGCTTCTCCCTCGTGCGGAGCTTGCGGCGGAGCAGGTCGTGGATCGTGTCGAGGGTGCCGTCGTGCCGCCACTGATTGAAGTACCGCCAGACGGTGCTCTTGGGGGGCAGGTCGCCGGGCAGATACTCCCACGGGCAGCCGGTGCGGAGGAGGTAGAGGATGGCGTCGAGCACCTCCCTCATGTCCGTCTCTCGGGGCCTCCCGCCGCCGGGCTCGGGCGGCAGATGCGGCTCGATCAGGTCCCACTGGGCATCGGTGACGTCGCTGGGGTAGTGGTGCGATCTCATCCCCCTCCTACGATGCTCAACCCCCTGAAGTTTCCCTTATGGGACAGACTCTCAGCGACCATTCAAGAACTACTTCCTCGTCCGCGTTGAATGCCAAGAACCGTGAGAGAGCCTCGGTCCGAACATGTTCATACCGGGAAAAGAAGTTTATTAGTACTCGTTCTCCCCGCTGTATCGCCCCTGAACCCCGTGCCGACCGGGAGGCCCATCGGCAGATGAACTTCGTCATGAGCCAACCCGTCGAGCGGCATCGTCGCGGTTATGGCATCACTGAGAGGAGGTGGTCGACAGGATCGCAGATCGGCAGTCTGTCCGATTGACATGGCGCAAGGCGAAAACCCTCACGCATTTCGGAGTCCCGCTGGGGAGCATCCTCGCGCATGAGGACCAAGTCGATGACAAGGAATTACCACCTCTCCTCAGTGACCTCGCTGGGATCAGGATTTCATATTGGTACGTTCAGGCTATTCTGTCATAGAAAATCGCGAATCAAGTTGAGAACAGCTTCAAAAAAAGGCGATTTTCAGAAATTCGCTTGATTTGTCATTTCGCCCGCGATCAACTGTCTTTACTTATGAGGAAAACCTGGAAATCGAGATTTCCAAGTCACTTAAGTACACCGAAATGCGCATGCGTTGCTGGTCGATGTCGAAGGTATTTGTGAGATTATTTCGGTGGGGCCCGAGTCTGTGTTTGCCATTTCATGTAGGGATGTTCGACGTTTGATGAATTTCGGTGTTCGGAACGACCCCGTCTATTCTGATTGATCGATCTGAGTTGCGTGATTCTGACGTCGGCCTCGGTGGTCCGGAAGTCTCGCCGGAGTGTTTCCGAGGTACGGGCGGAAACATGTCTTGATTTGCAACTTCGGAGAATAATTGTGGAATACGAGAATTTCAATTCGGTGACGCCGAATGTGAAGACGCGTTCCTCAACCTCCAGTGCTCGGCATCGGGCTATTGCTCGAGCGATCGATGCCATGCGCCTTTGCCCGGCTGAGCCGCTGTCCCTGAACGATCTGGCGCGGATCGCCTGCATGAGCCCGTTCCACTTCAATCGCGTGTTTCGGAACGTGACGGGGCTTCCGCCCTGCCGGTTCCAAACCGCATTGCGGATTGAAGCGGCGAAGCGTCTCTTGCTCGCAACGGATTTTAATGTGACAAAGGTTTGCTTTGAAGTGGGTTATGAGAGTCCGGGCTCGTTCGGCACCTGTTTTCTGAATCACGTCGGTGTTTCGCCCCGAGCGCTGCGTCAACTGGCCGATCGTCCACTTCCTCTCGCGTTGGAATCAGACGCTCGTGCCGGAATAGGTCTGGAAGGTGAAGGGATTCGAATCCGGCTTGAACGGCCCGGAAATCAGGCGGGTCCGGTCTTCCTCGGCCTCTTCCCCACCGAGAGTCCGCACGGGCGACCGGTCCGATGTTTCATGACGGAAGGTGACGGCGCGTGTCTGATGGATCGGGTGCCCGACGGTCGCTGGTATCTGTTTGCGGTCTCGATGCCTCGCGCATCGAGTCCAGTCGACTATTTGCTCCCTGACGGTCGCGATCTGCGAGTTGCTCGCAGTCAAGGGCCCATTGAGGTCTCTGGAGGTCGAAGCAAGGGGAATTGTGTGCTGCGACTCCGAACTCTTGAGCCAACAGATCCGCCGATCTTGCTTGCCTTGCATCCGCTTGCCGCAGCGGGCTTTGGGGGAGTTCATGGTCTCAATTCCCAGGAGTCTCATCAATCCACAATGAACTGTGGAAACTTTCCTGAGACGTCTGTTGCACTTCGTGAGCCCGAATTCGTCGCCCCAAGTTCGGCAACGATCTCACGAACCTGAGGCAAAGGGCCTGGATCCGAACGTCTGGCGCTGGTCGACATCATGGGTATTTCCACGAGCCGATTCCGTCGAGCCCTTCTCGGCATCCGTCCCGAGGAGGCCACGTTTCACCGCCGAGGCTTCCACGACGGATGTCCTCAAACGCGACGACACCTGGAAGCAGCCGGCGAAGCGTTTCTCCTCGGTTACGCTGCTGCCCTGGACTGCAACCATTCCGGCACGCTCGGGACCCATCTCAACGCGATCCAGGAGGAGTGGTCGGGCTTTGCCTTCGAGGGAGCGGCGATGGCCTTGGCCTTGCTCGATGCGATTACTCCCTGGGATCGCAGCCGGATCAGGCGGTTTCTGGAAGATCACGGAGAGCGTCATGTCTACATGATTCACGTTGGAATTGGCTGGGCATGGGCCCGGCTTCGAACGCGCATCCCGAGAGCGTTGCGGGAACTCGATCCCGTGCTGGGCTGGCTCGCGGTCGACGGCTACGGGTTCCACCAAGGGTATTTCCATTGGCCCCGCTTTGTGATTCATCAGGAACGTCCTCGAATTGCTCCGGAGTATGCTCGGCGAGCGTTCGATCAGGGGCTTGGGCGGAGCCTCTGGTTCATCGATTGTGCGGACATCCCCCGGATTGCAAGCCGGATTGGAAGGTTTTCTGAGGGCCGTCGAGAAGACTTGTGGGCCGGGGTCGGGCTGGCGAGTGCCTACGCGGGGGGGGCTCGCGACGAGGTGTACGACCGTCTGCGAGAGGCGGCGGAGCCGTACACTCCGGCGATGGCTCAGGGGGCTGCCTTTGCGGCTGAGGCCCGGCTTCGGGCCGGGAATCCGACCGGTCATACGGAACTCGCCTGCAGGGTCCTGTGCCGCCGGTCGGCCAGTTCGGCGGCGGAGATCACCCGGCGAGCCCGAGACGGTCTTGAGCCGGACGCGGATATTCCGGCCTTCGAGGTTTGGAGACAGCGGATTCAAGCTCGATTCTGCGCAACCTCGATCGGGGGAGTTCCATGATCGATCGATCCCGCTCATGGCACGGCCATGCTCATCAGCTTTTTGCAATCACGGTGATTTTGTCGTTGTTTGTCGTCGCTCGATTGCCTGTCCTGTCGTCGTCGGACCGTGATCGGATCGCTGAACCCTTTGAATTCACGCGCCAGTCGTTTGCGGAACTGTCGGGGTTCCGTCAGAAGTTTGTGCGGAAGGTCCATCCCAGTCTTCGCGGGCATGCGTCGTGGACTTCCTCGGTCGGTGCGGCGGTCGCGCTTAATGATCTGGATGGAGACGGGTACCCAAACGATTTCGCGATCGTTGATCCGAGGATTGATCAGGTGATTGTGGGTCCGGTCCCGGGAACCGATCTGCGGTTCGATCCGTTCGTGCTTGATCCGGCCCCGCTTTCGTACGACTCGGAACGAATGGCCCCCATGGGCTGCTTGCCGGGTGATCTGAACGAAGACGGGCGCATGGATCTGCTTGTGTATTACTGGGGCCGGCCGCCGATCGCCTTCCTTTGCCTTGACGAGACACCAGGGGGATTGAATGGCGACTGCTATGCGAGGTGCGAGGTCTCCCCGGACGGAGGCCGATGGTACACCAACGCGGCGACCATGGCTGATGTCGACGGGGACGGTCATGCGGACCTGATCGTGGGGAATTACCATCCCGATGATGCGTTGATCCTTGATGCGCAAGGAACAGGTCATGAAGTTATGCAAGATTCGATGTCGAGAGCCCAGAACGGGGGGCGGAATCGGGTCTTGCTCTGGTCGGGATCGGGGCCAGGGCCGATGGTGCGGTTCCGGGAAGATCGGGAGGCGCTGGCCGATGGGCGGCCCAATAGCTGGACGCTGGCCGTGGCCGCCGCGGATCTGGACGGTGACCTGCTACCCGAACTGTTCTTTGCCAACGATTTCGGACCTGACCAGCTGCTGCACAATCGGTCGACGCCGGGTCGGACGCGGCTCGTGGCGGTCGAGGGGCTCAAGCTGTTGACGACTCCCAACTCAAAGGTGCTGGGGAACGATTCGTTCAAAGGCATGGGTGCGGATTTCGGCGACCTCAACGGTGACGGGCTCCTAGATCTGTATGTCAGCAACATTGCGGCCTCGTACGCGCTTGAGGAGAGCCATCACGCGTGGATCAGCACCGGAGCAGTCGAGCAGTTTCGGTCGGGGGTGGCCCCGTACACCGATCAGAGCGAAGCGCTGGGGATCGCTCGAAGCGGCTGGGGCTGGGATACCAAGATGGCGGACTTCGACAACGATGGCGTGCTCGAGATTGTGCAGGCGGTCGGGTTTGTTCGAGGTCAGTTCAATCGATGGCCCGAGCTGCACGAGTTGGCCATGGGCAACGACGAGCTGCTGCGAGACCCAACGAACTGGCCGCAATTCGTGCCTGGCGACGATCTGAGCGGAGATGACCGGAATCCGTTCTTCGTTCGATCGTCCAGTGGCCGCTACTACGATCTGGCTCCCGATCTCGGGTTCACCGAGGAGCCGGGGGTGAGCCGAGGTCTCGCCACGGCCGACGTGGATGGAGACGGTCGGCTCGACTTCGCGGTGGCGAACCAGTGGGCCTCGTCCTCGTTCTACCGCAATACGGGGGACGATGCCGGTGCCTTCCTCGGGTTGCACCTCTTACGGCCACTCCGGCCGGGGGCTCCTGGCGAGACCAGGTCTCGACCAGGTCATCCCGGTCGAGACACGCCGGGAAGCCCGGCGATCGGGGCGACGGTCATTGTGTCTCGCCTCGATGGGAAACGATTGGCCGGGCAGGTCGATGGAGGCAACGGTCATTCCGGCAAGCGAAGCCATGCGCTGCACTTCGGCCTTGGCCGTGATCCCGAGGCGAGGACGGAACCGGTCGCGGTCAACGTCCGATGGCGACATCCCGATGGGACGGTTGACGAGTCGAACCTTGTGGTACCACCGGGATGGCATACCGTGCTGCTCGGATGGCCTGAACCCTCCCTCACTCGAACCGGGGATTGATCCGATGTCGAAGACTCGTTGCGAGCCACGATCGAATCGGTTACCCGCCCTGAGGCGGTTTGCCATCGCGATTACCGCCTTGAACCTTCTCGGGCACTTCGTGTTCGGATTTGAGCAGTCCTGGGCCCAGCCGTTGGTGGCCCTGGCGACGGCCTATGTGATGGAACTCGTCGTCGAACTGCTGGCGGCCCGGTCCGAACGACGACCGGCGCGGTTCCTGGGCGGGGTGGGGCCGTTCGTCGATTTCTTGCTGCCGGCCCACATTTCCGGGCTGGCGGTCTCGATGCTGCTGTACTCCAACGACCGGCTGGCGCCGATTGCGTTTGCGTCGGCGGTGGCCATCGGATCGAAGGTGCTGGTGCGCGTGCCGGTCGGGGGGAGTTGGCGGCACGTCCTGAATCCGTCGAACACGGGAATCGCCGTGACGCTCTTGCTGTTTCCCTGGGTCGGGATTGCTCCACCGTACCATTTCACCACGAATCTGGTCGGCCTGGGCGACTGGCTTTTGCCGATGTTCATCATCTTCACCGGGACCTTTCTGAACACGAGGTTCACAGGAAAGACGGCGCTGCTTGTGGGATGGCTGGGTGGCTTCGTGCTTCAGGCCTGGGTCCGAAGTTCCGTCATGGGGACTCCGATCGCCTCGGCGCTACTCCCGATGACGGGGGTGGCCTTCCTGCTGTTCACCTTCTACATGGTGACGGACCCCGGGACGACACCGGTCGCGCCGAGGGCCCAGTTCGCCTTCGGTGGGGCGGTGGCCGCGGCGTATGGGGCCTTGATGGCCTTGCACGTGGTCTTCGGGTTGTTCTTCGCGCTGGTGATCGTCTCCTCGATGCGGGGCGTGGGGCTGCTGGCATGGAGCGTGAGTCGCAGCCTGTCGCACGAGCCGGTCGCGCGGCCCGAGCCAATTCCGATCGCTGTCTCGGCATCCGTTGCGCTGGAGGGGGTCAGACAATGACGGCACCGATTGCCATTGTCGGGATGGCCTGCGAGTTCCCCGACGCTCGATCGCCCGCCGAGCTTTGGGAAACCGTTCTGGCCGGCCGACAGGCCTTCCGCCGCCTGCCTCCAGAGCGTCTGAGTCTTGCCGACTACTGGTCGTCGGACCGCAACGCTCCGGATCGGACCTACTCGACCGAGGCGGCCGTGATCGAGGATTACGAGTTCGACCGGATCGCTTTCCGGGTCGTGGGGACCACGTTTCGCTCGGCAGACCTGACCCAATGGTTAGCCCTCGACGTCGCGGCGCGGGCCCTCGACGATGCGGGCTTCGACGGAGGGGAGGGCCTCCCTCGGGAGACGACCGGCGTGTTCCTGGGCAACACGCTGACCGGGGAGTTCTCGCGAGCCAACGTCTTGCGGCTACGATGGCCCTACGTCCGGCGAATCGTGGAGGCGGCCCTCGTGGGCGAGGGGTGGGGCCCTTCGCAACGCCGGGCGTTCCTCGACACGCTGGAGTTGACGTATAAGGCCCCGTTTCCTCCCGTCGGCGAGGAGTCGCTGGCCGGTGGGATGTCCAACACGATCGCGGGCCGGATCACCAACCACTTCGACCTGAACGGGGGGGGCTTCACGATTGACGGGGCGTGTGCCTCATCGCTCCTGGCGGTCGCGCAGGCCTGCAACGCACTGGCGGCGGGGGATCTGGACGTGGCGATGGCCGGTGGCGTCGACCTGAGCATCGACCCGTTCGAGCTGGTCGGGTTCGCCAAGGCCGGAGCGCTGGCCAACGGCACCATGCGGATCTTCGACGCGCAGTCGTCCGGATTCTGGCCGGGCGAAGGTTGCGGGATGGTTGTTCTGATGCGACTCGACGACGCCCTGGCCCAGGGTCGGCGGGTGGATGCGGTGATCCGAGGGGTGGGCATCTCGTCGGACGGTCATGGAGGAATGACCCGGCCCGAGGTCGAGGGGCAGCTTTTGGCCTTGCGTCGGGCCTATTCCCGGGCGGGGTTCGGGATCGGGACAGTCGGCTATCTCGAAGGCCACGGAACGGGCACGAGTGTGGGTGATGCCACCGAGCTGAAGGCTCTTGGGAGGGCGATTCGGGAGTCAGGGCTGATTGCTGGACCGGTGGGGATTGGCTCGATCAAGGGGAACATCGGTCACACCAAGGCGGCATCGGGAGCAGCGGGCCTGATCAAGGCCACGATGGCCTTGCGGGCCCAGGTTCTTCCCCCCTCGATCGGGTGCGAGCAGCCTCACCCCGAACTGTCCGACTCGGGGGCGGTGCTTCGGGTCTTGCCGGAAGGGGAATCCTGGCCGTCCGGCCAGGCCCTCCGAGCGGGCGTCAGTGGGATGGGCTTCGGTGGGATCAATGTTCACGTCGTGCTTGAGGGTGTTGCCAGGGAGCGGCGAGGGGGCCTGGGCGATCGAGAGCGGGTCTTGCTCGGCTCGGCTCAGGATGCGGAACTGTTCCTGATCGATGCGCCGGACCCGGAACAGCTCGGCTTGCGGATGGATCGGCTTGCGGAGATCGCCGCCGGGCTCTCGCGATCCAACCTGACGGACCTGGCTGCGGAGCTCGGGCGTCGAAGCGGGACACACGGGACACGGGCGGCGGTCGTGGCGTCAAGCCCTGCAGCGTTGGCCGAGGGACTAGCGAGGCTCCAATCGTGGCTCAAGGAAGGAGTCGGATCATCGCGGCTGGACCTTCAGGCGGGAGTCTTCCTGGGAATTCAGTGCCCGTCTCCTCGGCTCGGCTTCCTCTTCCCGGGTCAAGGATCGCCAATGAACCGGGACGGGGGGGCCTGGAAACGGCGATTCCCGGCGGTCCGGTCGCTCTATGAAATGGAAGATCAGCCCGCACTGGGGAAAGACGAGCGATCGACTGCGGTGACCCAGCCGGCCATCGTTCTGGCGTCTCGAGCGGGGCTGGATGTGCTGAGAAGCTGCGGGATCGAGGCCGAGGTGGGCATCGGCCACAGCCTGGGAGAATTGACGGCGCTGCACTGGGCCGGAGCCTTCGATGGTGAGGCCCTCCAGCGGATTGCGAGGAGCCGGGGGCGGGCCATGGAGGAACTGGCCGGGCTCTCGGGAGTCATGGCGAGTATCGGGGCGGGGTGTTGCATCGTCGAAGGACTCGTCGGGGGCACATCGGCCGTGATCGCCGGCCTGAACAGCCCGGACCAGACGGTCGTCTCCGGCCCGAGGGAGGCGGTGGAGCAGGTCGTCTCTCGGGCTCGAGATCGAGGACTGCCGGCCACGCTCCTGCCGGTCGCTCACGCATTCCACTCCCCCTTGGTTGCCGAGGCCGTCCCGGCGCTGGCGGAGGCGCTCGATCGCGAGACGATTCGTCCTCCCGGCCGGACGGTCCTCTCGACCGTGACCGGGGCTCGCCTTTCGGATGAGGACGACTTACGCGACTTGCTCTGCGGTCAGGTTGTGCAACCCGTCCGGTTCGCCAAGGCGATTCAAGGAGCATCGGATGCGGTTGATCTTTGGATCGAGGTCGGACCGGGTCAGATTCTTCGCGGCCTGGCCTCCGAGTGTTCGGCTGCTCCCTGCATCGCGCTCGACGCCGGTGGGACGTCGCTGGTCGGACTGCTCAAAGCGGTTGGAGCGGCGTTCGCGCTGGGAGCCCCGATCCGTCCCGAGGGGCTGTTCGCCGGCCGATTCACGCGACCTTTCGACCCTGATCACACCCCGCGATTCTTCGCCAGCCCCTGCGAGTCGGCGCCGATCTCCGAGCTCGAACCAGAGGCCGACGAGCCCGAGTCCGTCTCCGAGTTGGAAGCCGAGGTTCCTGCGGCCTCTCCGCCGATCGGATCAACCCTCGATATGGTGCGTCGACTGGTCGCGGAACGGGCCGAGTTGCCGGTCTCGGCGGTTGGCGATTCGGCTCGCCTGCTGGGCGACCTGCACCTGAATTCGATCAGTGTCGGGCAGGTCGTGATGGAAGCCGCTCGATACCTGGACCTGCCGCCCCCGGTTGCGCCGACCCATTTTGCGAAGGCGACCGTCGCCGAGTTGGCCCTCGCCCTGGACGATCTGCGAAGCACCGGGTCGGAAGGCCCAGTCTCCGGGGCCGAGGCCTTTCCTGCAGGGGTTGATTCCTGGGTCCGGTCGTTCACGGTCGACTGGATTGAGCGCCCTTTGACCATCGATTCTGGAGAGCGGGACCACGGTCGCTGGCAGGTGTTCGCTCCGGATGGCCATGCACTCGCGGAGTCTCTCCGAACTTGGTTACCGGCATCCGATCAAGGACCGGAGGGCGTGATCGTCTGCCTGCCTCCGGAGCCGATCGAGGACCATGTCAGTCTGCTCCTCAAGGGAGCCAGGGCCATCCTTGAATCGGGTGAGGCTGCTCGGTTCGTGGTCGTCCATCACGGGGGAGGGGGGGCGGCCTTCGCCCGGTCCTTGCATCTCGAATTCCCCCGGGTGGTTTGCTGTGTGGTGGATGTGCCGAGAGATTGCGGAGAGGCCGTCGGGTGGATCGGTTCGGAGGCTCTGATGGCTCGGGGCTACACCGAGGCCCGTTACGACGCGACCGGATGCCGGCGGGAGCCCGTCCTGAAGTTGCTGCCCCTTGAAGAGACCACCAGGGAAGAACCCGTCCTGGGTCCGGCCGACGTTCTGCTGGTCAGCGGAGGCGGGAAAGGGATTGCCGCGGAGTGCGCCCTGGCGATCGCTCAGGAAACCGGGGCGAAGCTGGGCTTGCTCGGCCGTTCTCTGCCCGAGCACGACGAGGAACTTGCCGCCAACCTGCGCCGCATGGAAGCCTCAGGGGTGATGTTGCACTATTGCTCGGCCGACGTGACCGATGGCGAAGCGATCCGCCTTGCCGTTGCCGAGATCGAGCGAGGACTCGGCCCCGTTACGGCGATTCTCCACGGAGCGGGGAGGAACGTGCCTCAATCCCTGGTAACGCTTGATGCAAGTGCCTGCCATCGCACCCTGGCGCCGAAAGTCGAAGGGATGCGCAACCTGCTGGCCGCCGTGGATCCTGAGCGCTTGAAGCTGTTCGTGGCGTTTGGCTCGATCATCGCACGGACCGGAATGCGGGGAGAGGCGGATTATGCCCTGGCCAACGAGTGGCTCGGCTGCCTGACGGATCGGCTGCAGGCGGAACATCCTGCTTGCCGTTGCTTGACCCTGGAATGGTCGGTCTGGTCGGGGATCGGCATGGGAGAACGACTGGGAAGCGTCGAGGCCCTGGCTCGAGAAGGGATCATGCCGATCCCGCCGCAGGTGGGGGTTTCGCTCCTTCGCCGACTGATGGACCATCAGCGTCCCTCGGCATCAACCTCTGTGGTCATCACGGGCCGGTTCGGCGACCCGCCGACGCTCAGGTTCCCGCGACGGAACCTTCCCTTCCTCCGATTTTTGGAACGGCCTCGGATCCATTCTCCCGGCGTGGAACTTGTGGTGGATGTGGAGCTTTCGGTCGAGTCGGACCCTTACCTGGACGACCACTGCTTCCGGGGCGAACGGCTGCTGCCGGCGGTCATGGGCCTGGAGGCGATGGCCCAGTTGGCGACGGCGATGGCGGGGGATCATCCCATCACGATGTTCGAAGACGTCCGATTCGACCGGCCCATCAGCGTTTCCCCCGATCGCTCGACCACGATTCGGCTTGCGGCTCTGGTTCGCGAACCGGGCCGGATCGAGGTGGTGCTGCGCAGTGAGGCGACGGCATTCCAGGTCGACCACTTCCGCGCCTTCTGTTGTGTGAAGGCAACGGAACCCGGTCGCAACGGGTTCCCGGGGCCAACCAACGGGCGCTGCCGACCGGCCTTGCCTCTGGTCCCTCAGGACGATCTTTATGGGACGATCCTGTTTCAAGGAGGCCGGTTTCAAAGGCTGACGGCCTATCAGGAGCTCACCGCGTACCAGTGTTCTGCCGAGGTGACGTCGGAAGAGGATACCGCATGGTTCGGGCGTTATCTCCCTCCCGGCTTGATCCTCGGCGACCCGGCCGAGCGTGATGCGGCGGTCCACGCGATCCAGGCCTGCATCCCCCATGCGACCCTCTTGCCGATCGGGGTGGACCGGATCGTCCTCCAGGGAGGCGAGTCGCGGGGGAATCGGACCGTGCGGGCTCAAGAGCGCTGCCGAGTCGGGGACGTCTTTACCTATGACATGCACATCCAGGAGGCCAACGGTCAGCAATGCGAGTCGTGGGAAGGCCTGCGGCTGAAGGCCGTTCAGAGTCTCACAAGCTCAGAGCCGTGGCCCTTCCCCCTTCTGGTTCCCTATCTCGAGCGCCGCATCCGAGAGTTGATCCCCGGCTCAAAAGCTGCCATCCGGTTGGAGCGAGGGCCGGTGGGCACGGGTCGGTCTGCTCGGAGTCGCAGTGCAATGCTCAGCGCCCTGGGCCGCGAGGCCCCGGTTCATCACCGGCCCGATGGGAGGCCGGAGATCCCAGGGAGCTCGACCTGGATTTTATCCTCCCATGCAGGAGAGTTGACCCTGGCCGTTGCGGGACCGGGACCGATCGGGTGTGACGCCGAGCCGGTGGTCGCGCGCCCGGCGTCGCTCTGGAGCGATCTGCTCGGCCCGCAGCGGTTCGCGCTGGCCGGCCTCCTTTCCTGTGAGACCTCGGAAGACTTCGATGCGGCGGCGACCCGGGTCTGGGCGGCGGGAGAGTGCCTGGAGAAAGCTGGGGCGATGGTCGCGGCCCCCTTGGTTCTGGCCTCATCCTCCAGCCCCGACGGGTGGATCGTGCTGAGGGCCGGCGCGTTTCAGATTGCCACGTTCGTCGGACGGGTCCGGGGCTTCGAGTGTCCGGTCGTTTTTGCCGTGGGGGAGGCGATCACATCATGACCAAGGCATTCGAGTACCGGCATGTGGTGAGCTTCGAGGAGACGAATCTCGTCGGGAACGTCTATTTCGTGAACTTCCTGCGATGGCAAGGGCGCTGTCGAGAGCTCTTCCTGATGCAACACGCCCGCGAGGTGCGGGATCAGTTCGAGCAGGGTTTGGCGCTGATGACGACTCGCTGCGCGTGCGAATTCAAGGAGGAGCTGTCCGCGTTCGACGAGGTCCTGATCGCCATGCGACTGGACCCTCAGACTCAGAAGGAGCTCGGCCTGGGATCGATTCAAAGCCGGATTACGCTCCGATTTGACTATTTCAAGATGGATTGCGATTCGTCGGGCCAGGAGCGCCATCGGGTGCTGGTTGCCACGGGTTCGCAGGAAGTTGCTTGCATGTGGCGACGAGGTTCCACCCTTGTCTCGACGCCGTTCCCCGAGTCGCTACTGATTGCATTGAGCGCGTATTCGTGACGCCTCTGGCAGCGTGGTCGCCGCGCGATCACGACGCAACGTCCGATAATGGAGGTTATGTAATTTCAACGGTTCAATCTTTCTTGTGAGCTTCGTCTTTTGAACAATAATGGGCTACGCTTCCCATTCTGATCGAATCGTCGGGGGCGCAAGGTGAGGAGGGAATTGATGAGGTCGCGGTTACGAGGCGGAGCGCCCCGGTCTTGGCGACTGAGAGAAGACCGGGGGCGTCTCCGTGACGACGGGGATCGGGTCAGTCGAGGTCGATGGTGACGGTGTCGAGGCGGCCCGAGAAGGCAAAGGGCAGGTCGTAACCCTCGGCGACTGGGGTGCCGGTGTCGAAGCCGACATCCAGAGTTTCGTCGAGGGTGACGCGGTTGGGAATGCTCCGACCAACGCGGCCTTCGCCAATTTTCGCCTCGTTGGCGAAGAGTGAGACGGTGGCGCCGGCGAATGGTTCATCGGCGTCGGAGACGTAGACTGCTTTGAGCGTCACCTCGCCGGTCGGCACGGGCTCGTCGGAGGCGATCGTGAACCGCTCGACCCCGGCGAGGTTGTAGTGGTAGACGAGCTTGCCGCCCTGCAGGAAGAGCCCGAAGCCGGCAAACCGGCCCCCTTGGGTCAGGAGCATCCCGTCGGCGCCGCCGTCGGGGATCACAACCTTCGCGGTGATCGTGTGATTTTTATGCTTGAGGTCGGGCGAAGCCCCTTCGGGCAAGCGAAGGCGATTCGGGTAGGTAAACGAGGAGCGTCCCTGGGTCAGGCTGGGGCGGTTCTCGACGTTCAGGCGTTCGGTTTTACGGTCGTCGAGCGGCAGGACGTCGTACTCGGACGCCTGGGCGAAGAAGAGCTTGATCAGCTCCTGGAGCTTCTCGGGCTGCTGCTCGGCGAGGTCGACGGCCTGGCTGAAGTCCTCCTCGACGTGGTAGAGCTCCCAGGGCATGTTGAGCAGGTCGCCCGGCTCGGGCTCGCTGAGCCAGGGGACGCCTCGGAGCGCGCTGGCCATCCAGCCGTCGTGGTAGATCCCCTGGTTGCCGAGCATCTCGAAATACTGGGTGGTGCGGCGGTCGGGGGCGTCGGCGTCATCGAAGGTGTAGGCCATGCTGACCCCCTCGATCGGCTTCTGCGCGACGCCGTTGAACTGCGACGGGAAGTCGACGCCGACGAGCTCAAGGATGGTCGGGGCGATGTCGATGACGTGGTGGAACTGGTCACGGATCTCGCCTCGGGCCTTGATCCGATTCGGCCAGGAGATGGCCAGGCCGTTGCGGGTGCCGCCGAAGTGGCTGGCGATCTGCTTGGTCCACTGAAAAGGGGTGTCCATCGCCCAGGCCCAGGCGGCCGGGAAGTGGTTGTAGTGCATCGGGCCGCCGAGGGAGTCGAGGGCCTTCAGCTTGAGGTCGAGCGGCTCGGGGATGGCGTTGAAGAAGGTCATCTCGTTGAGCAGGCCGTTCAAGCCGCCCTCGGCGCTGGAGCCGTTGTCGCCGGCCATGTACAGGATCAAGGTGTTGTCCAGCTCGCCAAGGTCGTCGATTGCGTCGATGACGCGGCCGACCTCATGGTCGGTGTGCGCCGTGAAGGCAGCAAAAACCTCCATCATCCGGGCGTAGACCTTCTTCTCCTCCTCGGGCAGCGTCTCCCAGGCGGGGAGGGAATCGGGGCGGGGGGTCAGCTTGGTGTTCTCAGGGATGATTCCCATCGCCTTCTGCCGGGCGAAGGTCTGCTCGCGGTAGGCGTCCCAGCCCATGTCGAACTGCCCTTTGAACTTCTCGATCCAATCCTCCGGTACCTGGTGAGGAGCATGGGTGGCCCCGGTGGCGAAGTAGACGAAGAAGGGGCGTTGCGGGGCGACGGCCTTACCGGCACGGATGGTCCGAATCGCCCGATCGGCGAGGTCGGTGGTGAGGTGATACGGTGAGCCGTCCTCGTTGGTCTCCGGCGGCTCGATCCGTTTTTTGTTCTCGACGAGGGCCGGGTGGAACTGGTCGGTGTCGCCGCCGACGAAGCCGTAGAAGTAGTCGAAGCCGAGGCCATCGGACCAGCGGTCGAAGGGTCCGACGAGGCTGGTCTCCCAGTCGGGGACGTTGTGGTTTTTGCCGTACCAGGAGTTGAGGTACCCGAACTCGCGGAGAACCTCGGCGAAGGTCGCCGCGCTGGCGGGGATGATGCCGGTGTAACCGGGAAAACCGGTGCCGGCCTCGCCGATCACACCGGTGCCGACCGAGTGGTGATTGCGGCCGGTCAAGAGCGCCGCGCGGGTCGGGCTGCACAGGGCGGTCGTATGAAACCGGGTGTAGCGCAGGCCGTTCTCAGCGACGCGGTCCATCGCGGGGGTCGGGATGGCACCGCCGAAGGTGCCGAACTGGCCGAAGCCGACGTCGTCGATCAGTACGATCAGGATGTTCGGCGGGTCTTCCAGGCCGAAAGTGCGAGGAACCTTCAGCTCGGGTTTGACCGGGGTGGAGTCCTTGTAGGTCAGACCGATCTTGCCCTGGAAGGGCTCCTCGGGGCGAGGGAGAACTTCCTGGGACATCCCGACTGCGGGGGCGAGGACCAGCAGGGCCACGATGGCCCTGCTGGTGAAACGGGCTCGACGCATCATCATATCACACCTTCTCATGTTCTTCCAAGGGGGGGATGGAGAGGGTCGATTCGCGTTACTTCAGCTCAAACGTTACCTGCTTGATGGTGCCGGTGAAGGCGAAGTCGCCCTCGTCGGCATAGGCGGGGTCGACCGGGGTGATCGAGTCTCGGCCGACCTCGAAGGGTTCCAGGCCGTGACGGACGAGTGTCCGCTTCAGCTTCCCCTCGCCGGCGGGCTCGCCATTGACGAGGATCGTGAGCGTCCCGCCTCCCTCCACCGAGCCGTCGGGGACGAACTCGGTGCCGATCGTGATCTCACCCGTCGGTAATGGCTTTGTGCCGGGGATCGTGACGTCGGCGATGTCGAAGCAGGTGTAGCGGAAGGCAGGCGTGTTCCCCTCCACGTAGAGGGACCAGCCCGCCGAGAACGCGCCGGCGCAGGTGATCACGCCCTCGGCTCCTCCCTCGGGAATCGTCACCGAGGCGGTCAGGGTGTGAGGGCGGGGGAAGAGTTGGGGGCCGATCGGCTCGGGCAGCCAGACGTTGTTGCCGAAGTAGGTCCAACTCGTGGGAGGTGCTCCGCCGACCCGGAGCTTCGGATCCATCCGCTCGGACATCCGCGAGTCGAGGGGCAGGACGTTGTACTTCTTCGCCTCCTCCAAGAACACGGCCTGGAGTTCCTTGAGCTTCTCCGGGTTCTCCTGAGCCCGGTCGTTTGCCTGGCTGAAGTCCTCGTCGATGTGGTAAAGCTCCCAGGGGGTGTCAAGGAGGTCTCCCTCCCGGCCGGCGGTCATCCAGGGGACGCCGAATCGGCTGCAGGCGAGCCAGCCGTCGTGGTAGATGGCGCGGTTGCCGAGCATCTCGAAGTACTGGGTGGTGCGGAGGCCCTCGGCATCGGGAGTGTCAAAGCAGTAGGCCATGCTGACCCCCTCGATCGGCTTCTGGGGGATGCCGTTGACCTTCTCGGGAGCGGGGAGCTTACAGGCCTCCAGGATCGTCGGGACGACGTCGATGACGTGGTGGAACTGTGACCGGAGTTCGCCCTTTGCCTTGATCCCGGCCGGCCAGTGGACGACCAGCGGGTTGCGCGTGCCGCCGAAGTGGCTGGCGATCTGCTTGGTCCACTGGAAGGGGGCGTCCATGGCCCAGGCCCAGCCGACCGGGACGTGCGGCTCGCTGCTCGGCCCGCCGATCTCGTCGAGCCGGTCGATCGTGCTCTCCAGGCCGAGCTGGAGGCCGAGCAGGCTGGCCAACTCGCTGAAGGTACCCTCCAGGCCCCCCTCGGCGCTAGCGCCATTGTCGCCGACGACGTAGAGAATCAGGGTGTTGTCCAGCTCGTCGGAGGCCTCCAGGCTGTCGATGATCCGACCGACTTCGTGATCGGTGTGGGCCATGAACTCGGCGTAGTTTTCCATGAGCCGGAGGTAGACCTTGCGCTCGTCCTCGGTGGTGGTCTCCCAGGCGGGAAGCTCCTCAGGGCGGGGGGTGAGCTTCGTGCCCTCGGGGATGATCCCCATGGCGATCTGGTTGGCGTGGGTCAGCTCGCGCTGGCGGTCCCACCCGTGGTCGAAGCGCCCTTTGTAGCGGCCCTGCCAGTCGGGGGGAACGTGGTGCGGGGCGTGGACGGCTCCGGTGCTGAAGTAGACGAACCAGGGCTTGCCTGGGTCGGCGGCGTTGATGTTCTGGATCCAGCCGATCGCCTCGTCGGTCAGATCTTCGGTGAGGTGGTATCCTTCCTCGGGGGTCGCCGGGGCTTCGACGGGAACGGTGTTCCGGTAGAGGGTCGGGTAGAAGTGATGGGCCTCGCCCTGGTTAAAGCCGTAGAAATAATCGAAGCCGAGGCCGGTGGGCCAACGGTCGAACGGTCCGGCGGGGCTGATGTCCGGCTCGGGGGTGTTGTGCCACTTGCCGAACATGGCGGTGGCGAAGCCGTTGTCGCCGAGGACCTCGGAAACCAGGGCGGTGCTCCGGGGGATGATGCCGGTGTAGCCGGGGAATCCGGTCCCCATCTCGATGATCACACCGGTGCCGACGCTGTGGTGGTTCCGTCCGGCCAGCAAGGCGGCTCGCGTCGGGCTGCACAGGGCGGTCGTGTGGAACCGATTGAAGGTGATCCCGCCGTCGACAAGCTTCTGGAGATGCGGCGTCTCCACCGGTCCGCCAAAGGGGGAACACATGCCGAAGCCGACGTCGTCGAGCAGGATCAAGAGGACGTTCGGGCTTCCGGCGGGGGCCTTGACCGGCTGGGGATAGCTTGCCTCGGAGTCCTCGTAAGTCCGGCCGATGGTGCCCTGGAATTCCGGGTCCGGGCGAGGCAATTGCGTTGCCTGGGAGCCCTGCCGGTCCTGGGCGAGGAGACCGAGGCTCAGGCCTCGACCCGAGATCCCGGCTGCAATCACGACGAGCACGGCGAATCTGACCATCCAGCCGACCCTTGATGTATTCATCATGGCGGTGCTACTCTCCAGTCTTGGAGCCCCCTTTGGCGGAGGCAGAGCGGGAATCCTGGAAGAACCTCGCGGAATTCCTGCGTCAAACCAGGTGATCACGAACGAAGCAGAATATGCTAACGAGAATTCAAAGCCGATTTGTGCGGTCTGCAATTTGAGTGTTGACGGACGACATGAAGCGTCCGAAGGGATCAGGAGTTACGGTATCGGGTCGCTCAGGAAAAAGCGACGGGGTCTCCGAGATTCTTTCCGGACCGCTGACAGCGATTCCAATCGTTCTCGTAATAAGTTTTAGTGAACACTATAGATTATGAACGACCGAGCATTTCACTCCTGTCATCTTCCTCACGTTGGGTCTAAGGTGACCCCGCTGGTGCACTCGCTGTGCAGCCAGGACTTCGATGAGTTGGCTGCATCGTTCGAGAAGTGGAACAGTCGGTTCGACCAGCTCGATGCCGGAACGTTCTCGGGTCGAATCACCTTCGCAAACCTTGAGGGCTTCCAGCTCTTCGATGTGGAGGTGAACCGGCGCATTTCCGCTCAGGGCAGTATTCCCGAGGAGAGCTTTGTGATCTCTCCGGTCCTGGACTGGAACGTCGGGGCGATCTGGCGCGGCCGAACCCATCGTCAGGGGACGCTTCACGTCCTCGGGCCGGGGGAGGTCATGGACCACCGGACCCCGGCCAATTACCGCAACACCAGCCTTGTCGTGAGTGCCGACCTGTTGCATCGGACGGCGTCGATGCTCGGCTTCGAGGAGGTTCTGCCGCGGCTTGATGTCCGCTTTGGGCTTCGGGTCTCCGCCCGAGACTGTGCCGCGTTGCATCGGGAGATCGTCACGTCCTTGCAACGGTTGTCGACAGAACATCGTGGACCGGTCCCGACTTCCAGCGACCCCGACGTTGTGGTGCGGACGCTTCGCCGCCTCTTGCTCGTCGCCTCGGGAGGCCGCGACCTCGGCCCGCCGCCGCAACGATGGAGCAAACGCAAGCAAGTCGTCCGCCAGGTTGAGGACTTCATGAGAGCCCACCTCGACCGGCCGATCTCGGTCCTCGACCTGTGCGAGCAGGTGGGGGTGAGCGAGCGGACCTTGCACTATGCCTTCCGAGAATTCACGGGAGTCACCCCCAAGGGATATCTGAAAACCCTTCGGCTGAATCAATTGCGTCGCGATCTTGGCTCTGCCGATCCGCGTCGCGAGACCGTCCGTCAGGTGGCGGCTCGTTGGGGATTCGGCCATCCTGGTGAACTCGCCGCCGACTACCGACGCCACTTCGGCCAACTGCCGTCGCAACGACTCGGCACCGTCTGACCCGGAGTGGGAACCACGGCCCCGCGGCCTTGTGTTCGAAGTGAGGCGCAGTGAGCCATCCCGGGCTCTGCGGGGAGGCATCGGTTTCCCGGTGCTGAGGCCGGCTGGCCTTGGATCATCCGAGACAGCGGGCGAGGAGGCGACGGGTCATCTGAGGCATGGAGAGTGGGGTCCGCTGGGCGTCGAGGCCGATGGAGTAGATCCACCGTAAGAGGTCGTCGCGTTCCCGATCATCGGCCAGTTCGAATCGGAGGCCGATCGTCTCGCCGTCGGTCCGGACGACCGTGGCCTGGAGCATGCCGCCGCCGGCCAGGTGCAGCATCATGGAACGGGGGATGGGCAGTTCGGGGGGCCAGTAGAGGCCGGCCCCGGTGCTTGAGACATTCTGGAGCGAGGCGAGGCACCAGGTGCCATCGTCTCCTTCACAGAGGACCGAGGCGGTGGTCCGGTAACGCTCGGCCGATCGCCGACGCCCCTGATCGCGACCGGCGAGGATGGCCAGAATCAGCGCTCCGGCATTGACCGCCGAGAAGACCGAGGCCGCCGCCCGATGCTCGGGATCGACGATCACCCGAGTCTCGGGCCAACTGTTGATCAGGAGGCCGAGCATCGTCAGGAGCAAGAGCGTCAAGGCGCTACCGCGAGCGAACTGGTCGGCCCCCTGCCCTGCCCCATTCCCCTTGGGAGTCACCCGGAACGGCGTGCCGAAGGGCTTGATCAAGGTTGAGAGGATTGTTGGCACCAGTCGGAAACTGAGCAAGAGCGAAAACCCGGTTGAAAGGATGGGCAAGTATCGACCGGCCGAGAGCCAGATCATCGGCCCCATCAGTGCGATGAGCACCGGCAACTGGTAGCGGATCAGGTCGGACAGGTCGGCATGGGCCAGCGGAGCAAGCCCCGTCCAGAGGTAGACGATGGGAATGAAGACGGCAAAGAGCCGAACCGGCGTCTGCACGAGCCAGTCGATCGGAAAGAAAAAGAGGCGTTGGATCAGACTGAGGCCCGGCCCGAGCACACCGTCTTTCAGGAAGAGGAGCTGCAAGCCGCCCCGGCACCAGCGCTGTCGCTGCACGAACATCCCTTTGACACTCTCGGGAGAGAGGCCGAAGGCCAGAGGCTCGTTCAGGAATCGCGTGATGTAGCCCTTGCGCAGGAGCATGAGTGACGAAAGGATGTCCTCCGTGACGGATTCGGTCGGGATGCCGCCGATTTCCAGGAGGGCTGATCGCCGTTGGATGCTGGCCGATCCGCAGCAGAAGCCGCAGTTCCAGGCATCTCGGCTGGGCTGGACGATGTCGAAGAAAAGGCGTTGCTCGTTGGGAGACTGGTCGCCGAGGCCGAGGTTCATCTCGTAGATGTCGGCATTGAGGAAGTGGTGCGGCAACTGGACGATGGCGATCTCCGGGTCGTCAAAGAAGCCGACGGTGCGCATCAGGAAGTCTCGCCGAGGGGCAAAGTCGGCATCGAGCACGACGAACAGCTCGGCATCGGTTTTCGAGAGGGCGTGGTTGATGTTGCCGGCCTTGGCGTGGCGGTTGTCGGGGCGGGTCAGATACGCAACACCGTGGGACTCGCAGAAGTCTCGGAGCCAGTCGCGTCGGCCGTCGTCGAGGACCCAGACGGTGAAGTTCGGGTAGTCCATCCCTTTGGCTGCGAGAATCGGCCCCTCGACCACCTCGATCCCCTCGTTGTAGGTGCAGAGGAACACATCGACGCGAGGCAATCGAGCGGTGGGCAATCGCCTCAGGCGTCGCTCATGATTGTCGGCCTCCGAGGAGTGGTCGCTGGTTCGGGTGAGCATCAGGTACGTCACGGCGCAGTTGATCAGCGCGGCCACCTCGAAGCCGAAGACGGTCCAGATCCAGAGGCCGGCCCAGGTGCTCGGATCAACCGGGCGAACCGTTTGCATCAACCGCCAGTCAAGGTATCGAACGGTGATGGCCAGCGCAACGCTGAGCACCAGGACCCGAGCCCAGGTGCGATGACGAGGCATCGAGGGGAGCACCGCAATGGAAAGGCCCGTCACCAGCAGGGCCGCGGCCCATTCACTGCCGCTCAAGGGAGTCATGGGTGTTGGCCTTTGGTCATGAGCGGAGGCGCGGTCGGGTCGAGGTGAGTCGAGTCGAGGTGCGCGGAGCAAGGGCGGAAACGGGGGTTCAGCGCGTGGTCCAGACGACGGCCGAACTGCCGATGAGATATCGGTTCGCCGGATCGGCCCCCGTGGGTTGTTGATCCAGTGCGATGATGGCCCGGAACATGCCCGTGGGGACGGCCTCGCGGCCAGGCTCTCCCACCATCTCCGGATTGATTGCACCGGGGTCGGCCACGTGGACGACGCGTCCCGAGAGGATCTCGGACGAGCCGATCAGGCGAGCTTCGACCAGCGCTCCGGGACGGATTCGCGCCGCGTCGGCCTCCTTGAAGATGGCCTCGATGCTCAGAAGACCGGGATCGACAATCTCCATCGCCGTCGAGCCGGGAACCACCTCGATGCCGGAGTCGAGCGTCGAGGACCAGACGACCCCGCTCATGGGAGCCTTGACCGAGAGCTGGCTGTCGTCCAGGTATCGCTGTTCGCTCGCAAGCCGGGAGTCCAGTTCCAGAAGCTTGCCGTGGAGCTCTCCGAGGCGAGCGCGGAGTCCGGCCTGCTGGATCTCGATCTCGTCGCAGCGCTGCAAGGAGGCGACCCGATCCTGGCCGCCGTCGGCGTCGCCGACGAAGTAGCCGCGACGGGCGGCGTCGAGCTGGAGGTCAAGGCGAGCGGCGGTTTGCCGGGCCGCGTCCAGGTCGTTGCGGGCGGCGGCCACGGCATACTCGGCCCGAGTCCGCTGGATGTCGGACGAGGCGGCCCGGATCGAGGCGCGGCCGTGCACCTGAAACTCGTACTCGGCTTCCTTGAGGCGAGACTCGGCGGCCTGGATGATTGCGAGCTGTTCGTCGCTCTGCGTCTGGGCTCGGGCAATGCGAGCCTCTTGATAGTCGTGGAAATGCTGATTCAAGGTGGCTTTGATTCGGTCGAGATCGGCGATCTGAGCGTCCAGGGCGGCAATGGACCGCCGGATCGATTCCGCCTCGCCTTCGATCCGATCGAGGGGGCGGAGATCGGGCGAGGCGACCGACACGTCGAACAGATGCTGACCCTGGGTGACGGTGGTACCGACTTCCGGAGGAAGACCCTCGACGACACCGTGCTGATGGACGCGGACGGTCGCCAGCGGAGCGATTACCGAGGCCCGGACACTCGTCCGGTACAGGACCATCGGTGCGAGGAGCCAGATTCCTTCGGCCAGAATCGCCCCGCCAATCAACCAGCGGACAAGCCGCCCCCAGCGCCGTCGCCGAGGCGCGGGGGTCGGAGGCAACGGCGACGCCCGGGGACCAGAGCGCTCTCGCGGCACCAGCAACGTCGAGCTCGATTCCAGGCGATTGCGTGTGGCTTCCATGAGCAACTTGGTCGGCCGCGAAGCCAACCCCCGAGCAATTCTGAGCGAAGTCCACCCCGCGCCCCTTGCAGGATGGCCCGGGACCCGGCACCTCCGGCCTCGGAGCGCACCCCGATCGCCGCAGGAACAGACAGCGCACGCCGGCTCAAAGGTCGATCACGACCTGGACCGAAAGGCACCATCCGCTCAAGTACCGTAGGTCACATTCATGCTCCGGGAACGCCGACCAAGGTTTCCCAGATTCGCCAATGGCTCAGGATCGGTAGTGATCGAGGAACATCGCCACGGCCGAGCGGATGATCTGCTGGCGATCCTCGGGCTCCGGATTCGGTCCGAGCCCGAAGATGGGAGGCCAGAGCACAAAGCCTTCGATCAAGGCACAAAGCTGATGGGCGGCGAACTCGGCAGGGACCGGTTTTAGCCGACCATCGGCCGTCGCCTGCTCGATCCAGCGAATCAAGCGGGCCATGAATCGCTTCTCATCGCCGATCGTGTCGCGGGCCAGTTGCGGGGTTCGCAGGAATCGCGATAGGGAAACGCGGACGAGGCCCTGGAAACTCTCGGAGGTGATCAGCTCGGCCACCTTGGCACAGTAGGAGACCAGTTGCTCGGCCAGGTCGCGATCGGGGTCGTACGGGAACTCGGGTAAGGCCTCGGTCTGGGCAATCAGTTCCTGAACGATCGCTTCAAACAGCACGTCCTTGCTCTGGAAATGGTTGTAGACGGTCCGCTTGCTGACCCCGGCCCGCTCGGCAATCCGGTCCATGCTCGTGGTGTCGAAGCCGCTGGTCGCGAACTCCTCGACCGCCGCGTCGAGAATCGCTGCGCGCTTCCGATCGGTCAATCGAGCGGGAGCTGGGGGAGAAACGCCTTCCGACAACTTCTACACTCCGGGGTTTACTTTTGAGGCAAAGAAAGTAAACTACACCGAGCAGTATACATAATCCGCCACGACTTCGAAAGCGGGCGAAACGGATGGCCGCTCACAGAACTATTGTACCCGATCGACGGGCGATCCCCATGGGGGGATTGCTTCTGGCGATGGCGATGACGGGGTGTTCGGAGGCGCCGGCCTCGGTGGAAGGGGCCAAGCCGCCGAGGCCGGTGTCGACCTTGATGCTGCGAGAATCGAGTCCGAGCGTGCCATCGGAGGTGACGGCCTCGGTGGTTTCGTGGAAGACCGAGCAGCTGGCGTTCGAGGTGAGTGGGCGGGTGGAACAGGTGATTGAGCCGAACGAGTGGGTCGAGCCGAAGGTGGTTTCGGCAGCGGGAGACGCGGGGCGAGGGGTTCTGGCAACTCCGCTTGCCCGGCTGGAGGATGAGCGGTTTCGGATTGCCGTGGAGGCGGATCGGGCGGCGGTTGAGGTGGCTCGCCGGCAGATCGAGGCGGTTCGGGTGGATCTGGAGCAGCGCTTGCCGGCTCGGATCGACGCGGCGAGGGCCGAGGAGCAGCTGGCCCGGATCGAGCTGGATCGGGCCCGACGCTTGACGGAGCGGTCGGCCGGCACGAGGTCGGCACTCGACCAGGCGGAAACGACTCTGGCCACCGCCTCGGCGAACCTGGCGGCGGCTGAGGGGGAACTGGCGAGCCGAGAGGCCGAACGGCGATCGCTCGAAGCGCAGGCGATGCAGGCCGAGCAGCGCCTGGCCAATGCCGAGCGAGACCTGGCCGACGTGGTTCTGTACAGCCCGTTTCGCGGTCAGGTGGCCGAGTCGCACGTGACGCCCGGGGCCTTCGTGCAGGCGGGCGACCCGATTGCAACGGTGCAGATGATGGACCCGGTGGCCGTCGAGTTCGAGGTTTCGGCTGAGGATTCGAGGCGATTTCGCCGCTGGGACACACTCTCGGTGATGGTGGAGAACAGCAGCGATCGCCCTCGATCGCTCGACGGGGTGGTCTACCGGACCTCGGCCGTGGCCGACCCGAGCACGAGGACGTTCACCGTGACGCTTTTGGTGCGCAATCCGATCGAACGACCGGAGGTGCCGGACGACCTTCGGGGGGTTCCCCTGGCTCGGGCCTCAGCCGTCGTACCCTTGAACGTGGGATCGGTGGTCGGGGGAGAGGCGACGCTGTTCGCCGATGAAGAGTCGATCGACCAGGACGAGAACGGCCCGTTCCTCTGGCGGGTGACAAACCGGAGGATGGGGGAATCGTCGATCGGCGATGACGGAATTCTGCGGGTCGAGAAGCTTCGGATTGCAACCGGGGCCGATCGTGTGCCCTTTCTGGGGGCCTGGACATTCGTGCCCATCGAGATTGTCGAGGGACAGGCGGTCGACCCCGATCGCGACCTGATCGTGCAGAATCTGACGATCGAGCAGGGAGCGCTCGGCTCCTGGGACGGCGAGACGGTCTTGCTCGAACAGGATCGTTGGCTGCTCCGTCCTGGAGATGTCGTGCGGGTCGATCTCGGCGGCGAGGAAAACCCAAGCGGCGTCTACGTGCCGATGAAGGCGCTGCGGCGAGAGTCGGGCCGGACCTTCGTGTTCGTGGTGGACGAGAACGTTCCTGGCCAGCCGATCGCCCGTCAGGTCGAGGTGTACTTGCCCGATCCCGGCGCCACTTTCCTCGGCCCGACGACCTTGCACCGGATTGAAGCGGTCGAGCCCGGCCGGCTCAAGGAGGAGGATCGCTTGATCATCGACGGGGTTCACTACCTGAGCGATGGGGATGCGATTCTGGAGATTCGAGGGCGATCGGGAGGCTCGTCGCAACCATGATGAACGCATTGCCCGAGTTTGCCATCCGACGGCCGACGATCGTTCTGGTGGTCGTGCTCATGACCGTCGTCTGGGGTCTGGTCAGCTTCCTGACCATGCCGAGGCGAGAGGACCCGGAGTTCACGATCAAGGTATGTGTCGTCTCGACGAGCTGGCCGGGGGCTCCGGCCGAGACGGTGGAGGAGTTGATCACCGACCCGCTGGAGGAGGCGATCGACAGCCTTGAAGAGGTTCATCTGATCCGATCGACGACCACCAACGGCCGATCGACGATTTATGTCGAGATCGAGGAGCGGATTCCGGGGGACCGGATCGACGACATCTGGGACAAGGTCCGGGCCCGGGTGGCCGAGGTACCGATGCCCGAATCCGGGATCCGGGCGGTGGTGAACGACCAGTTCGGCGATACGAGCGTGATGCTGTTCGCGGTTCATCAGGTCCCTTTGCCTGGGGCTGAGGCGATCGAACCGGGGCGAACTTACTCACCGAGGCAGCTGGACCTGTTCTCCGAGCAGGTCCGCGATGCCCTGCGGCTGCTGCCGGGAGTGGCGACCGTCGATCGTTTCGGCGTGCAGGAGGAAACGATCTTCATCGAGACGGACGCCGGCACCTGGTCTCGGCTCGGCCTGACCTCGGCACAGCTGGCGAGCTTGCTCCGGGAACGGAACATTGAGGCCCCCGGCGGGACGATCGACACCGACGACGGCCGCTTCTTCGTCAAGCCGGGCGGTGCCTTCGATGCGGTTCGGGAGATCGAGACGATGGTCGTCGACGTGCCCGGCTCGGGCGGCTCCTCGCGTACCTTGACGCTTCGGGACCTGGGCCTGGAGGTGCGGCGGGGCTACGTCGATCCGCCGCTTTTGCTGTGCCGGTATGGCGACTCCGAGCCTTCGACCCTGGCGGTCATCGTGGCCGTAACGATGAAGTCGGGGGCGAACATTCTCGACCTCTGCGACGCCGCTCGCGCGAAGGTCCGAGCGCTGACCGAGGTGTCGGGCCTCTTGCCTCCCGACGTGCGGGTGTCGATCGTCTCGGACCAGTCGGTGAGCGTTCGAGGGCGGATTCAAGGGGTGATCGTCAACATCATCAGCGCGATCGTGATCGTGGTGGCCGTGGTGTATCTGGTCGTCGGATTCCGGACGGCAGCGGTGATGGCGGGGAACATTCCGTTCGTGGTGCTGGCGTCCCTGGGAATCATCACGCTCTTTGAGGTGCAACTGGAACAGATGTCGCTGGCGTCGATGATCATCGCCTTGGGCCTTCTGGTGGACAACGCGGTGCAGGTCTGCGATCAGGCCCGATCGAATCAAGCGGCCGGGATGGACCCGAAGGAGGCGGCGGTCAGCGGGGCACAACTGCTGGCCGTGCCCATGCTCAACGGCACGTTGACGACGATCGCCGCCTTCGTGCCCATGCTCATCGCCATCGAAGGGGCCAATCGTGAGTTTATCTACGGCCTTCCGGTGACGCTCTCGGTGATGCTCGGCGTGAGCTGGCTCCTGGCGATGACCCTTTGCGTGATTCTGGCGGCGGCCTTCATCCGGGTGCCAAGCGACCCGACTCGGCCTTCGGCGCCGATACCCTGGCTGGCCTCCCGGCTGTTCGGCCGGCAGAACCTGGAATCGGACGGGCTGGGACGATTCGAGCGGGGATATATCGCCTTTTCCCGGCTCGCCCTGCGCTTCAAAGGGGTGACACTCGCGGTGGTCGTTGGGCTCCTGGTGCTGGCCGTCCGCTTGCCAGTGGCTGCCGAGTTTTTCCCGATCGCCGAGCGAGACCAGTTCGCCGTGCAGGTCTGGCTCCCCGAATCGTCGACACTCGAACAGACCGAGCGGATTGCCGGAGAGGTGGAGGAATTGATTCGGCGGTTGAGCCCGATCGAAGGGCCGGACGGAACGACGGTTGATCGGCTCGACGGCTATCGAACACTCATCGGCGGCGGCGGATCGCGCTGGTATCTGTCGTGGGAGCCCGAGGCTCCGAAACCGTACTACGCCGAGATCCTTGTCCGGACGACTGACGGCCGTTGGACGCACGACTTTGTCGAGGACCTTCGGATTGCCGCCGAATCGGGGAACGAGGAAAGGGGTCTGTCGCCGATCGTCGGCGCTCGGGTGGTGCCGATTGAGCTGTCGCTTGGCCCGCCGGCGGATCCGGTCGTCTTGCGGGTCAGCGGCGACGGCTTCGCCAACATGGCCGACCTTCGAGCCGCGGCCGACCGTGTCAAGGCGATCGTCGAGGCGAGGCCCGAGACCTGGGCCGTGCGCGATTCCTGGGGGGTCGAGGGCTATCAGCTTCGCGTCGACGTGGATGACGATCGCGCCCGGCGATCGGGGGTCGCTCATGCTCAGGTGGCCGAGACGCTCGACGCCTACTACTCGGGACGACCGCTGACGACCTTCCGAGAGGGGGACCACCAGGTTCCCGTCGCCTTCCGCCTGAGGCCCGAAGGGAGGCGATCTCTCGCCGGAATGGACCGGGCGTTCGTCGAAGGAGGGGCGGGGAAGGTGCCGCTCTCGGCGGTGGCGAAGGTCTCGGCGGCCTGGGAACCGGCAAGTATCGACCGACGCGACCTGAATCGGACGATCGAAATCCGAGCCCGGGTCGTTCCGGGGGTCTCGGGGAACGACGTGACGCAAGAGCTGTTTGATTCGGAGGAGATGGAACAGCTGCGGAGCGAATTGCCGATCGGCTTCCGGATCGAGGTTGGTGGCGCCCTGGAGGAGTCGATCGAGGCCCAGGCGATGATGCTCAACTCGTTCGGCCTATCGTTCGTGGCGATCGTCTTGCTCCTGATCGCGCAGTTTGACAGCGTGTCAAAGGCGATGATCATCATCGGCACCCTGCCCCTGGCGATGATCGGCGCCTTGTTCGGGCTCTGGCTGACGGACAACGCGCTGGGCTTCATGCCGCAACTGGGCATTTTGGCGCTGTTCGGGATCGTCTTGAACGCGGGGATCATCTTCATGGAGTTCGCCGAGATTGTGGTCCGAGAGCGCGCCGAGCAATCGACCGGTGACGGGCCGATTGCCGGGCTATCGGTCGAGGAGTTCCGCTCGGCGATCATCGAGGCCGGCCGTCGGCGGTTGATGCCGATCTTTCTGACGACGGCGACGACGGTCGGCGGCCTGATTCCGCTGGCCCTCGACGGCGGGCCGCTCTGGGAAGGGATGGCCTGGCTGATGATCTTCGGCCTGCTGGTGGCGACGTTCTTGACCCTGATCGTCATCCCCTGCCTGTTCGCGCTGGCGGTCGAGACGCTCCGGCTGCGGCCGATCCGATCGGTGGAACCGAAGGCCGATCGGACCGCGATCACCGGGTGATCGGGAGCGTCGGGCCGACACGACTCGCGGCGCGTCGTTACAACCGGACCTCGGGATCTCCTAAATCACGATTGACACCCCCACATTGGGCATGGGATCTGCTATCTTGATGACGCGGACCCATCTTTGAGTCAAACTCCGATTGACTGTGCCGCACACGGCCGTGCGCGCCCGACCTTTGAACCCGCCTTGCCCTTCAACGGAATCGTGGCCTGGCGGCAAAGAGGTAGTGATCGTGGCGACTTCGGGTAAACCGAATCAACTGTTTCCGGGACTGGCCCTTCTGGCGGTTCTGATCCTGGTTCCGGGTTCCTGGCGCTTGACCGGACCCATTCTGTCGGGCCAGGAGCAAGTCGCCGCTCCCGAACGTCGAGTACCCGAGCGATCAGCGCTGGACGAGGCGCCTCCAGAAGTCCTCGCCTTGCTGAGCGAGGTCCTGACGCGGATGCCGCCGGCAGGATCAGGTGTGGCCGAGTCACAGTTTTTTCACTGGAGCACACCAGGGGCCCCGACCCAGGCGGCGCTGGGAATCAAGGCGGTGCCCGGGGTGGATCCGGACGCCTTGATCCGGCGGGTCATGGAGGTCGACGGCTACGAAGGGCGCATTGCGCACGTTCTTGCCAATCAATCACGGTCGATCCCGGCCGAGGAGGTCCCCGATCGGGTGACCTTCGCTCAGCGGATCAATGTGCCGGGGATCACCACCGTGCAGCATGAGTTGGAGCTGGTGGACGCTGGAACAATTGAGGGTTATCGAGTGGCCTACTGGTTTCTCTTGGACGAGGAAACCGCGGCGCTCGATCCAAGCCAGGGAGCCCGGAGCGAGTCAAACGTCGGCATCTGGCTGGCGGGTCCGGGAGTGGTCGGTTATGCGTTTCACAGCTGGCCGAAACGCGAAGACGTGAACCGGATTCAGTGGTTCTCGCTGACCACCGGGGCCACCGTGGCCGCCAGTCGGATCGTGGAGCGGAACATCGACGACATGGCCGAATGGGCTCGCCAGTGATCGGTTTCAAAGCGCCAGGCCCGACCGCTCAACCGCGATCCGGTTTCGTCCTGGAAGTTCCCCTGAGCGTTCCGAGGACGCGCCGGATCGGAGGTTTCAGGCGATCCGAGATCCCCGACGACGAGGGGAGATGACGCCACCATCGGCGACCGGGGCGTGCCGGCAAGGAGGGTGCCACCGCGTCAGGGGACCGAATCGCGGCAAGTACCTGATCGGACTTGGCCTCGATCGCGGTGCCGCGCTGGTCGAGGGATTCGATCCGGCTGAGGATGACGAAATCGCGATGAATCGCTTGCTGGGTTTCGTAAATCAGCCTTCTGAGCAAGTCGGACTGGTGGTCCGAGGTTGCTCGGGCCTCGTCCTGGGCGGATTCGAGGGTGGCAATACGACCTGAGGCGGTGGCCGATCGGTGTTGCTCAGCGTCCAGGTCAGCCTGAAGCTCGGTGAGGCGCTGGGACACAGCGGCCGATTGGTCCTGCTCAGCGGCCAGCTTGGCCTCAAGCTGGGAGATCAACACATCTTGTGAGGCGGCGCTGGCCTCGGCGGCTCGGAGGCGATCCTCGGCGAGATCGCGATGGCGTTGGAGATCGGCGACCAAGGGGCCGAAGGCCTGCTCGGCGATGGCGAGTTCGGCTCGGAGGGCATCAAGCCGGGCTCGGGGAGCCTGGCCATCGGCCCGGCTCAGCTCGATGAGGGCCTCGTAGGCGTTCTCGACCCATCCGGGGATCTCCGGGTGTGTACGCAAGGCATCGCGGTCGGCGCGGTGATGGCGTTGGGAGTTCGAGAGAAAGTCCTCGATCTCGGCGGCGGCCTGGAGCGGGTCTCGGGGCCAGATCAGGCCGAGGGATCGGCGGATTGTTTCGGTGGTAGTAGCCCAGTCGTCGAGCAGGGCGTCGTAGGTGACAATGCTCCGAGGTCGTCCTCGGGTGTCTCGCTCGACATCGAGAATGTGCCGGAGCCAGAGCATCGCCCCCTTGGTAATCGAGAAGCCGTCTCGACGTTGCAACGAGGTCGCCACTTCGAGGGGATTGCGGACAGGAACGATCGCCAGGGGAGTCGCGCCGAAGCGATCGACCAGATCGAGCCAGAACGGAACGAAGCGGCAGGCCCTGGGATCCTTGACGACGAACATCGACGTGTTGCGGTAGTCCCGTTCCAGGACCTCCAGGATGCGATCGCGAAAGGGCTCGGCCGCGGCCGAGTGTTGCCAGCCCTCGGGAAAGGGGGTGACGTCGTGCCAGGAGGAGCCGACCGAGGCGAGCATCTCGTCGTGGATGACCATCAGGTCGAGCGATTCCCAATGGCCCAGCGCATTCGATTCCTGGACGGCCGGCATGAGATTGCGGGGCAAGGCGGCGCCAAGGAGGCTGAGCACTCGGGTCAGGGCCGACGTGCCCGACCGGTGCATCCCGAGGACAAGCAACGCGGCGCTCATGGGTCGTACTCCCTCTCCCTTGTGACCGGCCCGACTCCTTTTTGTGGAGCACCCGATGGCTCCTCGGGGAACGCGCTCGATCGATCAGGTCGAGGAATGGAGTGTGCCTGGAATCGACCCCGAGTCATGGCGTCGATGGCGCTTCAATCCCCCGCAACCCTGGCCAAAAGGGACGATTTGCCCGGAGCTTCCCCGCACCGATAGAGGTGACGGAGGGTATCGCCCCTGCTCGGATCGGTCAACGTGAGGTCGTTCTGACGTCGTTTGGCACAGGGCATGCCCTCACGCGAGATTCCCAGGGGACCGAGCCTTCGCAGCGACACCGTGTCACCCTCACCAAGGGATGCCTCCCCGTCTCGAAGGCCTATGCTGAACTTTCCCCTGCTCGCTAAAATCGCAGAGTGGATTCTCCGAAGCAGGAAGAGAGCCCCCCCAAGAAAAGGTTGTCGGTCTGACTCGTCTCTCCAAGCCGTTCTTGAGCTGGAGCCCTGGCCGATGAGCCGATTCCTTTGGGGGTTCTGCCCACTGTCTCCCGATCTCGACGGAAACGATCCCAGTCATGCCGATCTTGCCCGCTGAACCGGAATTGTTTCCGCCCGACTTGCTCGAGCGACCGATTCCCCCACCGCCTTCTGATGCGAGCTCCGAGGAGGACGAGGAGGACGACCTACCCCGCTGGTGGTGCTTGCATGCCAAGCCGAGACAGGAAAAAGCGACCGCCCGGTATCTCCGAGAGCATCAACTCGCCCATTACCTGCCGCAAGTGGTCAAGGAAAGCCGAACCCCCGCGGGACGCAAGATCCGATCGATTCTCCCGCTCTTTCCCAGCTACCTGTTTTTCTGGGGCGATCGCCGTCAGCGGCTGGATGTGTTCCGCGGGGGCAAGCTGGTCTCGGTCCTGGAGGTTAAGGACCAGAAGGAACTGCACGAGGACCTGAAACAGGTCCACCGAATGCTCTCCTCGGGACTTCCGGTCGTTCCCGAACCGCTGTTTCCGGTCGGCAGTTGGGTTCGGATCACGACCGGAAAGCTGGCCGGGATGATTGGGAAGGTGGAGAAGCGAGGGAACCGCGACCACTTCATCGCCATCGTTCGGATGCTCGGCAAAGGGGTGTCGATTGAGCTGGAACCGTGGCAGGTCGAGGCCGTGAAGCCGGAGACGAACGGCTCGTAACGGCTCCCGGGGTCCGGCTTCCGGCTCAACGAGGCGATTCCCGACGATCGGACTCGTAAGGCTCGAGCGATCGCAGGAAGGCGCTCGCCTGGGCCTGAATTCGGGTCCGTTCCGCATCGTCCACCCGTTTGAGGCCCAGGACGGCCGGGCCGAGCCGGGGGTTGGCCCGCAGAGTGTCCTCGTGCTCAATCAGGAAATTCCAGTAAAGCGCGTTGAAGGGGCAGGCGTCGGGTCCGACCCGGCGATCGGGACGGTACGAGCAATCGCCACAGAAGTCGCTCATGCGCTTGATGTAGGAGGCCGAGGCGATGTACGGCTTCGTCGCCGTCAGGCCGTCGTCGGCGTTGAGGCCCATGCCGATGACGTTCGGCAGGACAACCCAGTCGTGCGAATCAACATAGAAGGCCAGGAACCAGTCGGCGACCGCCTGAGGGTTGATCCCGGCGAGGGTGGCGAAGTTGCAGAGGATCATCAGGCGCTCGATGTGGTGCGTGTAGCCCGAGTCGATCAGGCGGCCAATCACGCTGCGCAAACAGGCCATCTCGGTCTGACCGTCCCAGAAGAATCGTGGGAGCGGCCGGGGGGCGTTCCAGGAGTTGGCTGAGCGCAAGCCTGGCATCTGGCGATGGTACTGCCAGAACATGAACTCGCGCCAGCCGATCACCTGGCGGATGAACCCCTCGGCCGAGTTCAAGGGAACGCGACCGCCCCGATACTCGGCCTCGACGGCCTGGGCCATCTCCAGGGGATCGAGCAGACCCAGGTTCATTTGCGGCGAGAGCACCGAGTGAAACAGCACCCCCTCGGAGCGGCTCATGGCGTCCTCGAACGGGCCGAACGACTCCAGACGATGCTGCAGAAAGTCGTCGAAGCTCGCCTCGGCCTCGTCGTGGGTCACGGGTAAGGCAAAGCCCTCGACCGATCCGACCCCGAAGCCGGCATCCTCAACCTCCGTCATCACTTTCCGGGTGATCGCGTCCGGCTCGAACCGGGGGACGGGAGGAATGGTGATCGTTTTCGGCAATCGCCTGCGGTTCTCGGCGTCAAGGTTCCAACGGCCTGAGGTCGGTTTGCCGTCGCCTTCGATCAGCAGGCCAAAGTGCTTCCGCATGGCCCGGTAGAAGGTTTCCATGACATAGCGCCGGCCCGGCTCGGGATCGGGAATCGGGTTATACCGACCGACCAGGAACATCGCATTCGGCAAGACCTCGGCCTCGACCCCCAGATCCCTGGCCATCGTGCCGAGTTGCCAGACCCTCGGCACATGATCGGCGGCCGCCATCGTCAGCAGGCGATGGGAACGGTGCTGCTTCAGGTGCCGGGCCAAGCCTTCCCTGGTGGTTTTCGCCTCGATCCGATCGACCTCGAACCCTTGCTCCGTCAACTTTTCGGCGAAATGCCGGCCGGCACTCCGATGCAGGACCTGCCGCTTGCGATGAAACGGCAGGCGACGCTCCCACGCCTGGCTCTCGACCAGAACCACCCGGACGCGATCTTGCCCCCCCTGCTCCACCGCGGTCCGAAGCGCCGGATGGTCCCTCATCAGTTGATCGCCCAGGATCCAGACACTCACCCGATCCACCATGGTGGGGACACTCCCGGACGATCGTGATCTTGCTTGCGGTCCTGGCCCTCCCTCCGGCGTGCAGGGCCACCTTCGGCTGGTTTTAGACCGCGAGAGCCCCTCCGCCCACCCGGTTCACCCGCCCCCTTTTGCCCCGATCCGGGAACCGCATGCCACCGCGACGGCCGTTCCCAGGGTCGTGACTGGTCCGTTCTCCCGGGCAGAACAGAAAATCGCCCCCGGTGCATGTCCCGAGGAGGCGCATTTGTCCCGCAATTTGTCCCGCGCGGTCTCCAAGACCGAGGTGACGCCCCGTGTCTGCCCCCGGCCACGCCCCGCAACCCGCGGATTTTCCGCCGATTTCGTGGGACACTCACACGAGTCTGGGCGGGGGCCGATCGCTCCCCTGGTGGTGCGGTGCCCGTCGATCCGACGACGATCGCTGCCCCACGAGCAGGCTGATCACCCGGCGGGGAAATGCTCTATCCGCCCGAAAGCCCCCTGTTTCATGCGCAAAACCCGCGTGATGGCACGTTCCGTCGAGGTGTACTCGCGTGCAGATTCGATTGAGGAGAGGGAGGGCTCCACCGGATGAGGTGGTCGTTCCGAGGGATCAGGCGATCAAGTCCCGGATGACCGAACCGCCGAACTGCGAGAGTTGCTTGTAGCGACCGGCGTGGAAGTAGGTCAAGGCGTTGTCGTCGAGGCCAAGAAGGTGCAGTAGGGTGACGTGGAGGTCGCGGATCGGGTGGACGCAATCGACGGCCTCGGCGCCGAGTTCGTCAGTGGCGCCGACGGTCGCTCCGGGCTTCACCCCGCCGCCGGCGAGCCAGACGGGCATGGCCTGGGCGTTGTGGTCGCGGCCGTAGGCGACGCCCCCTCGGACGCCGTTGTCGGGGCTGCGGCCGAACTCTCCGCACCAGAGGATGAGCGTCTCGTCAAGCAGGCCGAGCCGCTTCAGGTCGGTAATCAGGGCGGCGATGGGCTGGTCGACGCCTCGGATCAGGCTTCGGTGGGCGCGGGCGATGTCGTCGTGGCTGTCCCAGGTGCCGTTGTAGAGCTGGACGAACCGCACGCCGCGCTCGACCAGGCGACGGGCCATCAGGCATTTGCGGCCGAAGTCGTCGGTCTCGGGCCGGCCGACGCCGTAGAGGTCGAGCGTCTTGGGGTCTTCGCCTGAGAGGTCGAGCAGATCGGGCACCGTCACCTGCATTCGGAAGGCCAGTTCATAGCTGGCGACCCGGGCGGCAAGCTCGTCACGGTCGGCGGGGAAGGCCTGTTGAAGGTGGGAGCCGTTGAGCGTTGCGAGCAGGTCAAGGTTCGCCCGCTGGTGCTCGGCGGTGATTCCTTCGGGAGGGCTCAGGTCGAGGATCGGCGACCCCTCGGCCCGGAGCGGGGTCCCTTGATACGCGGCGGGCAGGAAGCCGTTTCCCCAGTTGGCCGGTCCGCCCTGGGGATAGGAAAGTTGCGGCAGGACGACGAACCCGGGCAGGTCCTGGTTTTCGCTGCCGAGCCCGTAGGTCACCCACGAGCCGACGGCCGGATCGCCGCCAAACCGGTTCCCTGTGTTGATGTGGTAAAGCGCCGTCGGGTGGTTGACCGACTCGGCCTGAAGCCCCCGGTAGAAGCAGATCTCGTCGGCCACACCGGCCAGGTGCTCCCAGTCGGTCGCCATGTCGGCGCCGCACTGACCGGCCTTGCGGAACGTGAAGGGGCTCTCGACGTAGTACCGCGTCCCGGAGGACATGGCCGACTGCTCCTCGCCGGATCGGACGAACTCCGAGAGGTGCAGGTCGTGCAGCTTCGGCTTGGGGTCGAACGTGTCGATGTGGCTCGGCCCGCCTTCCATCAGGAGGACGATGCAGGCCTTTGCCCTCGGCGCATGGTGGGGGGGCTTCACGGCCAGCGGGGAATCGGTGGACGAAGGCTCTCCGCCCCGGGCGCGGTCGGACGCCAGCAAGGCTGAGAGGGCGACACTTCCCAGGCTCGCGCCGAGGCCGAAGAGCACGTCGCGACGGGTCGGGGCGATCGCGAAGGGGCGGCGGGGCATCGTCCGGTCCTCGGAAAGAAAGCGGCTTATTCGACGTACAGGAAGGCGTTGGAGTTGAACAGCACCAGGCAGAGGTCGGCCAGGGCCCGGGTCTCGGCATCGACCTCGCTGGGCAGAAGGTCGGGCACGTAGTCGCGGACCGACTCCAGCTCCTCGATGAAGGTGAACGGCTCCCCCGTGTTTTCGTCGACGGCCCGTCGGGAGACGGTCGTCGGGATCGGCTTTGGCGAGATCGCGACCGAGCGATGGCGATCGGTCATGGCCTGCCAGTGGTCGAGGCTCGCCTGAAGCGCTTCCGTGTCGGGTTCGTTGCCCGTGATCCGCAGGAAGGCGCGTTGGACAGCTTGCTCCCGGCTTTCGGTTTCGCTCTGGACGCGGGCCGCGGTCGCCAGCGCCCGATCCATCGACTCGGAGCTATTGAAGAGCGTGAGGGCCTGGGTGGGGACGGTGGATGAGGACCGGCGTTCGCACGGTTCCTCGGGGCTCGGCTGGTTGAAGACGGTGAGGAACGGGTCGCGCTGACCGCGGACGACCATCGCGTAGAGGGTCCGGCGGTTGCGATCCTCAGGGAGCGGCGATGGCTGATACGCCGGAGCATAGGTGCCCATGACCTGACGGGGCTGAAGCGCCGCCTCCAGGTTCATGTCGGGCCGGACGGGGACGCCGCCGAGCGCTGGGTTCAGCTCGCCGGAGGCGGTGAGCATCGCGTCTCGGATCTCCTCGGCCGCCAGGAGCCGAGGCCGGAATCGGGCGAGGAGGATCCCTTTCGGATCCCTCGCGGCAAGTTCGTCCGGGGCGGGGTGGCGGGTCGATCGGGCATAGGCGTCACTTGTCATGATCCGTCGATGCATTGCCTTGATCGACCAGCCGGTCTGGACGAACTCGGAAGCGAGCCAGTCGAGCAATTCGGGGTGGGTCGGCGGATCGCCCTTGGTGCCGAAGTTATTCGCCGAGGGGACGATTCCCCGGCCGAAATGCCCCTGCCAGATCCGGTTGACCATCACCCGGGCCGTCAGGGGGTTCTCCGGGCGGACCAGCCAGTCGGCGAAGGCCCGGCGACGGCCGGAGACCGTGTCGGGAATATCGGCGATCAGCGGCGAGGAGGGCGGTCCCTCGATCAAGGGGACGCAACTCAGGGCCCCCGGCGCAACTGGTTCGGTGGGGGAGAAGACATCGCCCCCGGACAGGATGGCAGTCTGCTCGACGGTGCCTTCGTGCAGGGGGTCGTTGGGCATCGCGATCGGCGAGGAGACGTTCTGTCGCGCCCGGGTGGCACCCGAGTAGACCGAGAAGGCAACCGGGCGATACCGATCCAACTCCCATCGGTGCCGTTCCAGGGACTTGCGGGCGATCCGCTCCAGGCCGAGGTCCTCGGCGGTCAGGCCGTAGTTCTTGGGGACGACCTGGTCGGCGGGCACGTCCTTCTGAAACTTGACGTTCCGGGGGGCATAGTCAAGCCCGCGATCGGCGTACCAGGAACGGGCGGCCGCCTCGGCCTTCGCCTGGAGGTCCCGAAGGATCGCCTCGTACCGGGCGATCCGATCCTCAAGATAGCGCTGGCCGTCGAAGCCGGCCGTGGTGTTCTCGACGGGCAGAAATGGGGCCTCCCGGTCGGCGAACTGGGTGGTGGCGAAGACGGCCTGGATGGCGTAGTAGTCTCGGGTCGGGATCGGGTCGAACTTGTGGTCGTGGCATCGGGCGCACTGAAGCGGGTGGGCAAGGAAGGCCTGGCCGACGAGGTCGGTCACGTCGTCGAGGAACTGCTGGCGCGTGACCTTCGCCACACTCATCCCTGTTTGCTCCCAGGGGCCCATCCTCAGGAAGCCGGTGGCGATGAGGGCCTCGGGGTCGCTCTTGCCCTCGTCCAGCTCATCGCCGGCGACTTGCTCGCGGAGGAACTGATCGAAGGGGGTGTCTTCGTTGAACGATCGGACGACGTAGTCGCGGTATCGCCAGGCGTTGGGCCGCTCGTAGTCGTTGGCAAATCCAGCGGTGTCGGCATAGCGGACCACGTCGAGCCAGTGGCGGCCCCAGCGCTCGCCGTAGTGGGGGGAGGCGAGCAGTTCGTCAATCAGAGCGGAGAAGGCTTCCCGGTCCCCCCGGGGATCGTTCACAAAAGCGTCGATTTGATCCGGAGAGGGCGGCAGGCCGAGTAGGTCGAACGACGCCCGCCGAATCAAGGTGCGACGACTGGCGCGGGGGGCCGGTGTGAGCCCGGCAGCGTCGAGCCTCGCGTTGAGGAAGGCGTCGATCGGGCTCGATGCGGTGCGGGACTCGGGGACCTCGGGGCGCTGGACGGGGCGATAGGCCCAGAGTGCCTCGGGAGCATAGCGCCGGGTCGTCCAGTCCTCGGAGAGTCCACCGCGGGTGGGGACGATCACTCCTTCGGCCTCGGCGGCGACGATCGCGGCGATCCGGGCGTCGTCGGGCCAGGGGGCACCGGCATTGATCCAATCTCGGATGAACCAGGTCTGCTCCTCGGTCAAGGCGTCATTCTGCTTGGGGGGCATCTCCAGGCCGGGCTCGGTGCGGGTGACGGCCCAGTAGAGCGGGCTGGCCTCCGCGTCGCCCGGCTCGATCGAGGGCCCTTGGATCTCGCCGCCGTTGAGCAATCCCTCGCGGTGGGACAGGTCGAGGCCCCCTTCCAGCGCCTCCGGATCGTCGCCGTGGCAGGCGAAACACTTCGCGGCCAGGATCGGCCGGACGTGAAGGGCGAACAGCCGATCCCCCTCTCCCTCGTCACCCTGCGCGGGCGCGACCAGCATGAGGAGACAGACCAGCAGGGCGGATCCGGCAGGAACAATCGATTGCACGGACATGGAGAATGCCTCCGAGGACCGAGAGGCAGGCGTGGCGTCTTGACCATTGCTTCTCCATCCTATCCGATGGCGTGGGGTGGGGTCATCCGACCTGCGGGGGAGCCTGGTGAGCAGCGCGCAACGACTTTGTTCGAGAGCCGGGGCTTGCGTGACGTTTCAGGAGGGAAGCTCATGCTTTCACAATCCGGTCCCGGTGTTCGGTGACCCCGCGCGTGGCGTTTCGGGTATCGATGATCAAAGGAGCGTGCGCCACGATCCAGGGCCAGTCGTAGGCCGAGTGATCGGTGACAATCAGGACACAGTCGCGGGAGGCGAGGAACTCGGGGGTCAATTCCTGGCTCTCCATGCGAAGGTTGGGATACTTCCGCATCGAGGGTAGGACGGGGATGTGGGGGTCGTGGTAGCTGACGTCGGCCCCGCGTGCGAGCAGGAGTTCCATCAACTCGAAGCCGGGCGACTCGCGCGGGTCGTCGACATCCTTCTTGTAGGCCATCCCGAGCAGGGTAATCCGGCTCCCTTTAACCGGCTTGCCCCGATCGTTCAGGGCGTCGGCGACCTTGTGCACGACGTACTCGGGCATCGAGGTGTTGATTTCACCGGCCAGTTCGATGAACCGCGTGCTCATGCCAAAGCGACGGGCCACCCAGCTGAGGTAAAAGGGGTCGATGGGAATGCAGTGCCCCCCAAGCCCTGGCCCCGGGTAGAACGCCTGGAAGCCGAAGGGCTTGGTCTTCGCCGCGTCGATCACCTCCCAAACGTCGATGCCCATGCGGTCGTAGAGGATCTTCAGCTCGTTGACCAGGGCGATGTTGACGGCGCGATAGGTGTTCTCCAGGATCTTGCACGCCTCGGCCACCTCGGCGGAGGAGACGGCGACGACCTTGACGACGATCTGCTCGTAGAAGGCCGCGGCCAGCTCGGTGCTGATCGGGTCGAGGCCGCCGACGACCTTGGGGATCGTCGGGGCGGAGAAATCCGGGTTCCCTGGGTCCTCGCGTTCGGGGCTGAAGGCGAGGAAGAAATCCTCTCCGGCGAGCAGGCCGCTGGACTCCAGGATCGGCTGGACGACGTCTCGGGTCGTGCCAGGGTAGGTCGTGCTTTCGAGCACGACCAGCTGGCCCGGCCGCAAGGTCGCCGCGATGGCCCGCGCGGTGTTCGTCACGAACGAGAGGTCGGGCTCCCGGGTCTCACCCAGGGGGGTGGGCACGCAGATGAGCACGACGTCGGCCTCGCCCAGCCGGCCCAGGTCGCTGGTCGGCTCGAAGCCCGACGCGATCATGGCCCGGACCGCCTCGGGACCGATGTGGCCGATGTAGCTCTGGCCGTTGCGCAGAAGCTGGACCTTGCGCGGGTCGGTATCAAAGCCGAGCACCGGGAACCCCCTGGTCGCACAGGCCCGCGCTAGCGGCAAGCCCACGTACCCGAGGCCGATAATCCCGACACGGGCTGAGCCCTGCTGGATCTGCTTGAGGAACGTGTCTCGATGAGCGTTCAACATGGATCACAGGTCCGTGACCGTTGGGAATCCGTACCCTGCACACTTAGCTTATCTTACAAGGACCGCCAGGTAGGATGTGACACGCTGTTCGCATCCCAGGCACTTCTCTCTTGAGTTGGGACGGGATGGTCGAGCACCTGGTCCACGGAGACCGCTGCGTCGCGGAACTGGTCCTTCTCGATCCCCGGCCTGGGACATGACCGGCGATTGACTGCCTGCTTGGGCCGAGGTCACCACCTGAAGGCTGGTAACCCGCCATCATGGGCTGTCTTAATAAGATGATAGTGTCCGTGTTTCGGCGTTGTTTGACACAAGTCAAGAAATTACAAATGATAGGGAAGATTTTGCTTGGCGCGCAGTGGATGCGAATGTGAGGATGAGTCAGGATCGGTTCTGTGTGTGACCTTGATTCGTAGCGTGTGCTGACGTCTGGGATTTCAAGGAAGCAGGCGGGATCGATTGATGTGTTTTTTCGTCCGAAAGAGCGGATCAGGTTCGATTGAGTTAGCAATCAATCTCAGCGTTGGAGCACGGCCCATCGCCACACATCCAGGGTGATATGTGATTCGGGAGTTCGATGCCGTTGTGATTCTGGGCCTCGTACCGGGACCGGCATGCAAAGAATTGAGGGCCGAGTACCCGACACGGCCCAGTATTGGTGGAGTCCAAGTCATGACTCAGAATTATTCCGGATTCGGAATCCGGGCTGGGTATGCGCAGATCATCGCATTTCTCGCGATGGCTGCCATTACACATCTGACCATACCTACGGCGCAAGCGGGCCTTGATCCCGCGCCGTTTAGCGGATCTAGATCGACCGCCGACCTTCAGGTTTTTGCCACGGATCCCAATGCCAGTGCTGGCTGGGACTCCAGCCACGGTGGGTTCAAGATCACATGGGAGATTGTAGCAGTCAACTCTACGACGCTGAAATACACTTACACCATCACAAACCAGACGGGGGGAAATCTTGGAAAAGCTCTGAGCAATATTATCATTCAGGTGACTTCTCCGGATGAAGCCTTGGCTGCTGGCACCACGGGTTTCACCTACGATAATGCGAGCACAACCAATGTAGGAAGCGTCGAAGTTGGCACGTTCGTTGGTGGTGGTGGTAGCACTCCTGGGCTTCCCGGGACCCTCTACGGAATTAAGTTCAACACGACGGGTGATCCCGCTCAATTCACCTTCTCGTTTGAAACCACGAAGGTGCCAGTCTGGGGCAGCTTCTATGCCAAAGACGGCAAATCTGACCAACTCGAAATCTATGCCATGAATCAGGGTCTCTATGGGACCGATGGCACAAATGGGTCTTCTCGGCCGGGTTCCGGCGATGATGTTCGATTGTGGATCGCTACCCCAAACGGTGAGAATTTCACACCGGGTCCTCTCCCCATCCCCGAGCCTTCCTCGCTTGCCCTGGCAATTGGCTGCATCGCGCCGCTGGCGACAATAGGAGTGATCCGACGTCGGCGTCAGCTCAAAGCGGACGCGGCCTGATTGGCTAGAGAATTAGTTGCGAGACGAAGTCAACGAACTGCGTGGCAAAGGGCCTCGTCACCGATCGAATCGGTGGCGAGGCCCCACCCGTTTTGGGTGCCAGTAATCAGATCTCGCGCTCTGAGAAAGATGGGTCAGCGAGGTCATTTCCATCTGACAGGTAGCTTCGCACTCAGTCGAGGGCCCACCAGGGACGATCAAGCCCGACGCCGAGCCCGTGGCGGCGGTTGGAATGGGTTTCGACGATCTGGTCGACCAGGTCAATGGCGCCGCCGCCGGGGGTGGCGATTGGCAATTGAGCGGGAGAGAGGCTTGCCAGGTTCGGGGAATCGGCCAGGAACAGCAAGGGAGTGCGCGGCATGGCGTCGCGAACCGGCTCGGGCGAGGCGTCGGGGGCCGGTGTCGTCTCGGTCGCCGCGGAGGCAGCTTGACAGAGGGAGCAGCCGCACCCGAAGGCGAGGAAGTCGTCGATCACGCTGCTCGACGAGCCGTTAGAAGAGACCAGGTTCAGGCCGAGGCCGTTGCTCTGACCGTTACCTTGCCCTCGACCCTGGCCGCCGCCCTTGGTTGCGGAGGGTGTGGTCACGGAAACGGTTCCGCTGGCGGGTGATTCACCGGCGTCGTTGAAGGCATAGACGCGGTAGAGGTAGGTTTTGCGGGCGCTGACGCTGGAGTCGGTGTAGGTGGTGACATCGGAACTCGTTTGTCCGACCGTCGACCAGCCCTTGCCGCCGTTGGAGGAGCGTTCGATTCGGTAGCCGGTCTCTCCTTCGACATCGTTCCAGTTCAGGACTACCCGGTTACTGGTGGCCGAGGCGGTCAGTCCGGTCGGGGAGTTGGGAAGCGACGGGGCGTCGAGGGTCGTGGCGCTGGCGGTGCTGCTGAAGGCCGACGCGCCGCCGGCGTTGAGGGCCTGGACGCGGTAAAGGTAGGTGGTGTTGGAGGCCCGGCCGGTGTCGCTGAAGGTGGTGACCCCGGCGTCGGTGGTGCCGGCGAGGGTCCAGGTGGTGCCGTTGGTACTGCGTTCGATGCGATAACTTGTCTCGCCAGCGACGTCATTCCAGGACAGATTGATCCGGCTGGACGAGACGGCCGAGGCGGCCAGGCCCGAGGGAGCCACGGTGACCGTGGTGGCCGAGGCGGTGTTGGAATAATCGGAGGTTACCGAAGCGTTAAAGGCCTGGACGCGGTAGGAATAGGCCGTACCCGCGGCCGTCGTGGTGTCGCTGTAGGAGGTGGAACCGGCGGGCAAGGAACTGGTGAGGACGGTCCAGTTGGTGCCGTCAGTGCTGCGCTCGACCCGATAGCCGGTTTCGTTCGTGGCGTTGTCGGTCCAGGAGAGATTGATCCGGCTGGTCGACTGAACCAAGGCCGTGAGATTGGAGGGGCTGTTGATGAGATTGGTGGAGGCGACAATCGAGCCGTTGACGAAGTACTGGCCGACGCTGCCGTAGGTCCCATCGCTGGCCACGACGATCCGGTACGAACCGGCCGCGAGATTCGCGCTGACCGTTGCGCTGAAGTTCGACGAAGGGCCGGCAGTCGCGATCACCGTCGAACCGCCCGCGTCACGCAGCTCGATGCGAGGGGTGAGGTTGTTCACCGGCGTCGGCGTGCTGACGGTGAAGCTGACGGTTCCGGCCCCGGTGCTGAAGGAGAAGGTGTCGAGGTCGGACATCTGCCCGATAATGCCCGAGGCGGTGGCGGTCGAGCCGGAGATGGTCAGCGGCGTGGCTGAGCCTGCGGTGTTGCCGTGGTCGTCGGCGCGGTAGCCGAAGCCGTTGGCCGACCGGGAGATCACGGCCATGTCGTCCTGGAAGGTCGATGCGGAGCTGGTGGTTCCGTTCCACCAGAGGCTCCGGGTAGCACCATAGCTGTTGCCCATTAGCGGGGCGGTTCTGCCCCCGTCGGTCCCGGTGGAGTACGTCTCCAAGAGGTTCCCGCTGCTGTCGTACTTGCTCTGGTGCCGCAGGCCGAAGGCGTGCCCCGCCTCATGCGAGGAGGCGTCGGCCGTGTATTTCGGGTTGCCGTTGCCCAGGTTCTTCGGGAAGACGTAGGCCACGCTCGCTGTCGAGCTGGTGAAGCTGTTGACGTAGGCTACCCCGCCATACGTCCCCCCCGTCCACGACCCGTTACCTCCAATCACCACCCGCAAATCGCGTCCGTTGATGAAGGTGGAGGGTTCCACCGTCGTAACGTTCACGTTGAACGGCGCGTAATCTTCCGCAACGTATTCCCAGATGCGGGTGATGTTGGCGATCTCGGAGGTCGTGAACGACGACGTGTTGCCGTCAGTATCATAGGCGGGCGTGTCGATATTGCTGTATGACCCCCATTGCGACTGGAAGTGGCCGTCGAAGTCGAGGTAAACGGTCGCGGCGGCTCCGACCAGGCTGTTCAGCACCGGGATTGACGAGAGCACAATCCGCGGTTCCAGCTCCATCAACCGGACGTCAACCCGAGGGGAGAGGCGAGGTCCCCCGGAGCGCCTGGAGGAGCGAACCTTCACCGCGAGCGCACGACGAGAGGCGGTCGCGGTCCGACCGGACACGGAATGGGGAACCATCATGTTTGTCGAACCTGTTGCGTGATTCTTGGACTCAGTCAATCCATCGTCTGCCGATCACTCCTGCATCGCCCGATCAATACCCGGCGAGAGCCGGGGCAGGCTCGGAGAGGACCTGCGTGGTCCCCGATCGCGACCACTCGTTCGGAGTGGTCTCATCAATCAGCGCACATCACGATCGTCAGCGTCTGGAGGGTGCGCTCCAGGCTGTCATGGGCATGTGAGATGTGCGAGAAGAGTCGAGGTCAAAGGAATGGTAGGTCGAAGATTGTGGTCTCGACCAGAAATTGAGAGCGGATCATAATGAGTCTTGAGTCCCAATGCGACCCTGACGCGAGGCGAGTTTCATCAAATGGGAACGAATCTTCCAAAGTGTTGTTTTTGGTAAACACTTCAATCACAACATGTTGCGTTCCAGGAGCCAAGGATCATATCGTGCTTCGAGCATTGGTTTAATGGAGGCATGATTCGATGAAATGGTCTTCTCAATGGAGAAGACAGGAGGGTGTGCCAAGACGGCGGATGGGATGGTATCGCAGGCGGTGGAAATCCGTGATAATGGAACGGGATGGGTCGTGACCCCGTCACGGTGAAGCCGGATGTGTTCGTGGATGAACATCATTTGAGAGAAGGCGAGGCGCGGGGCTGTGGATCGACGCGTGATGCAGCGGTTCTGGGAGTCCTGTGGCGCGCGGGGGCCGATGGAGGTCCGAATTGAGGGGGGGGCCGACGCGGGGGACGTGCATCGGATCATTCCGGGGCCGTTCGCGGTGATTGGGAGAGATCCGAAGGCAGATCTGGTGCTCGAGGACGAGGCGGTGAGCCGTCGTCATGCGTTTGTGCAGGTGATTGCGGGGCGAGTGTTCTGGATGGACCTGGGGAGCAGAACCGGTATTGAGACCGGAGGAATCGTCGCGCCGATGGGGTGGCTCGATGAAGGGGGGACGATCGGGATCGGGCCGTTTCGGGTGTCGATCGTGGTCAAGGGGTTGTTGGCCGATCCTTCAGGAGATCGGCCGAGCCCGCTGGCAGATCGAGGGTCGGAGGGTTGGCCTGACGCGAGCTTCGAGTTCCCGAACCATCCCGGGGGCGCAGCCCGTTGGAGGATGGGGCGTGTCTTGACCCTGGTGGGCCGGGGAACCGACTGCCGGCTCCGGATTGGCGATGACGGGATCTCGCACTTTCACTGCGCTCTGTTGCGGACGCCCAAGGGCCCGTGGGTCGTCGACCTGTTGAGCCGGACGGGGATCCGACTGGAAGGGGCTCGGGTGCGTTGTGCCCCGTTGGAGCCGGGGGCGAACCTCCACGTGGGACGGTATCGGATGATCGTACGGCCGGTCGATCTGGCCTGGCAGCGATCGGACAGTGGCGAGGCTCTGGCGGCGGACGTCTCCCCCCTGCCCCGCGAACAGCTTCCGGAAGTCGCTCCGCGCTGGAGGCCGCCCGCAACGAGGGAGGAGCGTCAGCGGGTCGAAACACCGGCGGTGTTGGGTCCGTCGGGGGATCTTGATGCGTACATCGGGCGGCTCGAACAGATGCAACAGCAGATGTTCGACCAGTTCCATCAGATGATGATGGCGATGTTTCAGGCGTTCGGCAGCATGCAACGCGATCAGATGACCCAGGTCCGCGAAGAACTGGACCGCATCAAGGACCTGGGCCAGGAGCTCCGATCGCTTCAGGAAACCGTCAAGGAAGCAGCTCCCGAGGCCCCGAGAACTCCCTCTGCTTCTGCCTCCTCAGGCAAGGAGCCGCGGGAGACAGCGACCGAACGACCCGCTTCTGCTCCCTGGCAGCCAAGGGACCGCACCGATCGCGAAGTCCACGATCTGATCTGTCAGCGGATCGCTCAGATTGAGGGGGAACGTCAAGGGCGCTGGAAACGGGTGATGGACCTGGTGACGGGGAACTCGGGCGGCTGATCCTATTTCGGCGCGCAAAAAAAAGGCCGCCCCGGTGAGGGGGCGGCCTTTGAGGCGTGAACCGGAATGTCGTCGAAGGTACGGCTAGACGCGTTGCTCGGGAAGTCGAGAGCGGCTCAGGAGCCGTTCGAGACGCCGAGAGTCCGCGTCAGCTGCTCGAACGCAGAGCGCTCGACGGGGGGAATCGTGCTTTCGTCGAGCCCGAGCGCCCGGGCGCTGGCCAGGGCTTCAGCCGCCTCGGTCCGGCGGTTGGCCGCCAGATGGGCCTGAGCGAGGTGGACGTACCAGATCGCGTCGGGTTGGCGGGATCGGGAGATCGCCAGGGTGAGGTCGTTGACCGCGTCGTCGACCCGATCAAGTTGGAGCAGGACGAGCGCCCGCGTGTCAAGCAGGTTCGGATCAGGTCCGACATTCGCAATCGCTTGATTGATCAGGTCAAGGGCCTCGGGCGCCTTCGAACGATTGGAGATCGCGAGGAACCAGGCGAGGTTGTTCAGCGGGCCGGGCTGGCCCGGTGCGCGCCGGACGCTGTCGCGGAAGAGGCGCTCGACCTCGTCGTTGCGTCCCTGGAGGCTGCGGAGGTTGGCGAGCTGGAAGAGGATTTCGACCTCGTTGGGGTTCTTGATCCGAAGCTGGTCGACGAGTGTCGCGGCTCGATCGAGCTGATCGGAATTGGCGGCTCGACCAAAGATCAAGGCCACGACGGCGTTGGCAACCGCGTTGGGCGGGCAGGAGGCGACGGCCTGCTCGCAGAGGGCCAGGGCGTCGTCGAGCCGGCCTTGACGGGCGAAGAAGCCGGCCAGCGGGAAGACGGCCGTCGGCTCCGATGACTCGGTCGCAAATTGGCGGTAGAGCTGTTCGGCCTCGGCCAAGCGGTCCCCTTCCTGTCGTTCGAGCGCACTGGCCAGTCGGAGCAGCGGAGCCGGCGTGTCGCCTTGCTCGACCAGGCGACGGTAAAGGGGTTCGGCGCGGGCCGGGGAGTCGAGCCGGTCGACGAGCAGGGCGACGGCTTCAAGCTGATCGGGCTGGCGATCGGCGAAGCGCTGGAGGCCGGCGATCGCCTCGTCGAGCTTGTCGGTGGCGACGAGATAGCGTGCCTGGGCCTCGGCGGTCTGGATGGTGTCGGGGGCGAGCCGGGCGAGCCGCTCGATCCAGGGGCGGGCGGCCTCGGGGTTCGGCTCGTGCCCTCGGCCGGGCTCGGGGACAAGGAGCCAGCCAACGTATCGGGTGACATAGGTCGGGTTGTCGCCGAATTCGGCCAGCAAGCTGACCATGGTTTGCTGGGCTCGGCTCCACTGGCCGTCGGCTTCGAAGAGCTGGGCGAGCAGGTAGCGGTCGTCCGGGGTTCCCGCAGCCCGCTGGTCGATGATCTGTTCCAGGAGCCGGATGGCCTGCCGCCGGGACTCGGGGTCGACCTGGAGGGTGAGCACCTGAGCCCGGGTCCGCAGTTCATCGACGATTGCGTCTCCGGCCGCGGGTTGGTCGGTGCCGAGCTGGTCGAGGGCCTCGCGACGCTTGGTCGGGTCGCCGCTGGCGGCCATGATGAGGGCCAGGGTGCGGCGGGCCCAGGTGGCATCGTCGGGGGCCTCGGCACCGAACCGGGCAAGTTTCCCGAGGTAGTCCTCGGATTTCGGAAGCTGGTTGGTGATCAGGGCCGTCTCGGCGGCGGCGCGCAGTGGAGCAGGGTCCTTGGGGGCCGATGCAATGGCGCGATCAAACTGAGCGAAGGCCTGATCGGTGTCTCCCAGGGCAGCATAGCAACGAGCCAGGGTGAGAGCAGCCTGATCGGCGGGAAGGTCGTTCTTGGCCGATTCGATCGCCTCAAGAGCCTCGTCGCGCCGATCGTTGGCGGCCAGGAGCCGGACCAGAGAGATCAAGGGGGCGGGTTCCCCCTTGGCCAGCGCGAGGGCCTTGCGCAGCTCGGCCTCGGCCTCGTCGATCTGGTCAGCCGCGAGGAGGAACTGGGCGAGCCAGAGATGGTCGCGGTAATCCTCCGAATCGGCCGGCACGATCGCGCGGGCCTGTTCGAGGGCTCGGGCCGGATCGGCCTGGCGGAGGCTCGATTCGGCGTTGAGGCGGGCGATCAGGCCGTCTTCGTCACCCAGCCCGAGGGTTTGGAGCTCGGCGGCCAGCGCATCGGCCTGCTCGGTGCGTCCCTCCCCCAGATAGAGGCGATAGAGCCGGAGCAAAGAGGTGCGGTCGCGGACGCCTAACTCCCTGGCCTGTTCAAGGGCCCGGATCGCGGCCGGGGCATTGCCGTCGAGGTCCTCGACGAACGAGAGCGTCAAGGGGACAGGAGCCCATCCGGGACGGCGCGAGGCGGCTTCGTTCAGGAGCCCTCGGGCCTGGGAGAGCAAGGCCCGGCGCTCGGGCCCCTGGTTCAGCCGCTGGGCCTGAAGGATGAGCAGGCGGGACTCGGCCTGTCGCCAGATCGGGCCTTCCTCCCCTTCGGCCGGTCGCAAGAGCTTCAGGACCTTCGCAGCCTGCGGCTCGGCATCGGCCGCGAGGGCAAGGTCAAACAAGCGGGCGAGGATCGGCAGATCCTCGGGAGGCAGCTTGGTCAGGAGCGTGTCGATCTCGGCGGCGACCTCCTTCCGTGCCTCGTCGGTGTCCTCGGCCAGGGTCAGTTCCATGCCGACGAGTTGGAGGGCCACCTCGCCGGGCACGAGCTTGCCCAGGTCGCCCAGGAGCCGCTCAGCCTCGGTCAAGTCGCCGAGCTGGCGACGGGCGATGATTAGGGCATTGATGATCCGACGCTGGTCGTCGGGCTCGAACGAATCGATCCCCTGCTCCAGTTCGGAGAGCGCCGCTCGGGCCTCGTCACCGCCCTGAGCAACCCAGTAGCTGATGCGGGCGATCCGAGTGGTGGCAGTGTCCCCCTCGCGAGCTTCCAGGTCGTCCAGCTCCTCCAGGGCGGCGTCGCGATCGCCATCGCGGCCGATCAAGGAGGCGAGAGCCGAGCGGAGCGCTGGATCTTCTGGATGCTGCTTCACCGCCTGGGCGAGCCGATCGCGGGCCGCGGTGGTCTGGTTGCGGGCGAGCAAGGCCTGAGCCCTGAGCAGGGGCAGTTCGGTGGAATCGGGCTGATCGGCTTCGGCCTCGGTCAGGGTCCGATCGACCGCAGCCCAGTTGCGGGCACTCTCGGGCCGAGCGAGGACCTCGGCCAGGCTCAAGCGAGCGATCTCGGTCCGAATGCCGGGAACCTGATCGACAAGCGGGCGGTAGGCGGCAATCGCCTCCTGGTAGCGTCCCAGTGCCGCCTGCGACGACGCCAGGCCGAGCAAGCCGGGAATGGCCACCGGATTGGTCGCCACCGCGCGACGATACGAGGCGAGCCGCTGGTCGGGATTGCCAATCCGCTCGTACGCGTTTCCAAGTAGTAGGTCGATCTGGTACGTCAGCTCGTCCTGATCGATAAGGGACGTCCTGGCGTTTGCGAGCGAGGAGATGCCCTCTCGCCAGTTCCCCTCGGCGATGTGCGCCTTGCCTTCGAGGAAGTCGAGCAGGCCAGGACGGATGTTGTTGCGGCGGAGGTCGGAAAAGTGCTCGCGGGCCTCGTCGAATCGTCCCGCGTCGACGAGGGTTTCGGCTAGGCTGAAGAGGAGCTGGACACGGGCCTCCGTGTCGTCTTCGGAGATGGTATCCAGCCCTTGCTGGAGGCTCGCGATGGCGGCCTCGGAGTCGTTGTCGAGCATCGCCAGGCGAGCCAGACCTTGAGCAACGCGGACATCCTCGGGGGCTTGCGTGCGGGCTCGCTCTAGCAGGACCTTCGCCTCGTCGGGATTCTCCCGGTCAAGAGCCACTCCGGCCGAGGCGAGCAGGACCTCCGGATCGTTCGGAGCCAGCTCCAGGGCGCGGTCGAAGTCCTCGGCCACCCCCTCCTGCTCGTGTCTGGCCCGATAGAGCCCGCGTTCCAGATAGGCGCTGGCATCGTCAGGATTGTTCGCCACGAGGCCTTCAATGGTCGAGGTGATCCCCATGACCCGATCGGCCGCGGCCTCATTGTCGAACCGGTCCCGGTACAAGTCTGCTAGCCGGACATAGGTTTCGATTCGTTGCGGATCGACCTTTAACGCTTCCTGATACGCCTCCTCGGCCTCGTCGTCCTTCCGGTCCCCATCCAGCGCGCTGGCCATCAGAAACCGCAACTCAGGGTCCTCAGGCTCCTTGTCCAGAAGGACCTTCAGATGCACGACCGCGTCATTGAACCGCGCCAGGTCGGGCCTCATCGCCAGCTCGACCGCCTTGCGCCGGACATCGTCTCGGCTCGGATCCAGCCTCAAGGCCCGTTCCAGGACGAGGAAGGCCTGGAGCGCCTCTCTGCCGTCGTCCACCTGGTCCGCCCGGATCAGGCCGGCCTTCGCAGCGGCCTCGGCATCGTCGGGTCGCAGGCCGATATAGCGATTGAGGTAGCTGAGAGCCTCGTCGAGGTCCCCCTCCTGCTCAGCCAGGTCGGCCTGCTGAAGCAGGAGGCCCGCACTCCGCTTGATTTGTGCCCCATGCAGAGCATACACCCCGGCGCTGGCCGCGAGGAGCGGGACGGCAACCGCCACGAGGAACTTGAGATTCGGGCGCCTAATCATGGTCATCGCTCATCGCTACAAAGACAGGGAGAGGAAAGGGAATCACGGCCGCGAGGGTAGGGAACGGGAGCCATTCTTCCATCAACTCTTTGAGGGGACGAATCTCTGCACAGCCCGTAACCGAATGCATCAATTAATGTGGCGAATCGTCGGCCGGCTCGGCAAGTCAATTCGTTCGCCTTGCCTTGAAAAAGCCACAGGACGATCCGAGGGATGCCATTCGGGGCCCGATCCGTCACGAATGCGGGGCGGCTCGATGGGCCGCCCCGCAAGGGTGCCGCTGAGTAGACTCTACGCCGCGGCGGTATCCCCGCGGAACTCGGTCGGCGTCATGGCCAGGACGCGACGGTCACGCCACGGCGTCGGCGTCCTGCGTGCTCGGATTGCGGCCTCCGGTCGTTGTTCTGTCGATCGAGCGGCACCCGGCGACGCAGCTTCCGGTCACGAGGTAGCCCCGATCGACCCAACACCGCAGCGGTAGGTCGCTCCGCGAATCCCTGTAGGCGATCGAGCCCTCCGGCGGCTTCACCGCGTCTAGAAGCCGCCGCATCACCTCGACCTTCTTCGCTCTCTTGCAATTCGCTCCGTCCAGACGGCCCGAGCACTGGCTCCCCTCGCTGGCGACCCGCATGCTGACGACCTCCTCGAAGCAGCTCTATGGTCAGGAGGTGTAGTCGTGGCACGCCGAGAGCAGGCAGCCGTCCCGGGACTCACGCCTCGACGAATCACTGGGTGTGCTCCTCGATCTCCGCGCTCGGCCGGCCCCCGTGAAAATCCCGGATCATTACCCCTTCGCCTTTTGATCCTTCAGGACCTAGGTGGTGAGGTACTATCTGACGACGGCTGGCATGATCACCAGAGTTACCACCCGCCACCGGGCGGAGAAGGTCGCGAGAAAGGGCACGAAGGCGTCGGAGCGGGGCACTGTCTGGCATCACGGATGCCGCGCATGGAACGAGCGAGGGGTGACCCGGATCGGGCCACCCCCCACATTGGGTGACATCATGACGATCGGCGAACGCCTCAAGCGCGGGCCCGACGGCGTCGTGACAAGTAGCCGAGCCCCAGCAGCGGCAGGCCGGTCAGAGCCAGGGCAACCGTACCCGGTTCGGGGACCGGAACAGCGGTAATTGAACCGGAGTAGGACGACATGAATGGATTGTTGAGGAGCGTTGTCAGGCTCACGCCTTGCGCGAATTGGAATGAGAGTGTTGTGACACCTCCATTAGGCGTCGCCTCATCGCGGAGCTGAATCAGGTCGGAGTTGGTCCCTGTGTACGCAACGTTAGTAAGGTTAATGGAGCCCGACGTGTTGATCAAACCGCCCGTTCCCAAGGAGGCGATGTCAATTCCTGTGATCGTGCCGGTAAAATTCCCGCTAGGACTGTAAAGGGTGAGCGTGCCGGATCCGCTCAGCGACGCTGTTTGCAATGGCCCGATGACCGTGATCGGGGTTCCAAACGTGTAGCTTCCGGAGATATCCCCGAACAACCCGACGGCATCCCCGAGCCCATTAAAGACGCTGGTGATTTCAAAATTGCGACCTCCCGGATTCAACAGCGTCACAGTCCCCGGGGTCAGCGTAAAGGAGGCCGAGGTTCCGGGCACCACCGGCGTGAAGGAGATGTTCGATCCTTCCGCCGCGGCGAAGTTGAGAACGATCGCAGCCTCGGAACGAGTGCCTGCGAGGGCACCAAGGAACAAGGCCAGTGCTAGACTGAAGCGACTCATGGAATTCTCTCCTGGAGCTATCGTAGTCAGAGAGGGCGTAAAGAACGAAACAATGGGCCTCGCCGGACTGACGATCAAGTCATGCCGACGTTTCTCCACCGGAATCACTCCAACGGAGTCTTCATAATTCCGGTGGGATTCGCGGACTGTTGGTCGGGTTGACAGACCCAACGCCGCCGACCGTACTCAGAACAGCCTCGCCACCGACTCCCTTAATAACAACACATTGAGTTGTGTATCAATCTTAAATGCTTGGCGACAAGGACTGATAATCGCTGCTAATCCTTACATTATTCCACCAAGCATAATCGGAACTTTAAAGAGATCGCGTCTCAAATGCAACAAAAAAATAGCCAGAGAATTAGAATGATAAACTTACCAATAATAGACACGATTGCCTTTCAGTTCACGCATAAAATAACGCATCCACAGAGGGCAATTAGGCCATGACCGCACTGATCGGTTCAGCCGCGTCAGCGCTCGATCGGGCATTGAAAGATATCTATCGTCCGGGAGGGCGTCGAGCCGGGGCCGACTTGATCGCAGACTCCGCCCGCCCAACCCGGCCACAACATCGCGGGCGGCCGATGCAGGCTCAAGCCGCCAGACCCATTGGCCACGGTAAGTAGGCCGTGTTCATCCAAGTTGTCGACCGCGATACCTGTCCGGCGGACGACGACGATGGTCGGCCCGTTCGCCGGGACCGGCCCTCTGTTGATTCTTTGCAACATGTCAATTCCGCGACTCGGCGTCATTCCCCGAGGAGACGAACACGACAGCCAACCCGCCGAAGCGGTGGATTGCCTTGTGGACGACCTCAACTCGCCACGACGCCTCGTGGGGTCCTTCCTCAGCGAAATTGATGACGCAGCGGACGTTGGAAGAGCCATCGAACGTGATCAAGAACCGGTCGTGTTGGTGGAGGTGAGGCCAGCCGGAGGCTTCGACGAAGGATCGCTGCCCACTCGCTTCGAGGCCCGAGCGAAGGACATTGGGATCCCAGAAGATCTGGTCGCCCAGGGCTGAATGACACACATTGGTTATTGATAATTCAGCACGATCTCTGAAGAAAGGGTGCGAGGATACGTCGAGCATTTCGCACCGTCGATTCGCCGGGCTATATCGGCCGCCCGACCGAAGTGGCCTTCATCTAGCAACGCAACGAGTCGTCGCCGCCCGCGTCGGATTCCGGAGTACGTACGGACGTGGCTCAGGCCTTGGAGCGGCAGACGGGGCTGTCCTGGATCAAACTCCCAAGGGTGGAAGTACAGTGTTGCCACTGCCGGGTCACCGTGGCGGAACGATTGCCTGATCCCCCACTTAAGGAACAATGTGGGCAGGAGACGGAAGTACCCCCCGCCACCGACGGGCAGGTTCATACCCCCGATCCTGAGCGTCGCGGGTGGCAGTTCCAGGATCCGGCCTCCGCCAGGTCCCTCGACCAGGAACGGGGAGCACGGCGCGTCCGGGATGCCGTACCGATCATGGCAAACCGGGTAGATCGACGAATCGTAAAGTAAGCCAGATTCGGCCAGGATGTCGATTGCCCATGTGGTGTGCTGGACAACGCTGAATGTCGGTGCCCGGTATCCGCAGACCGCCTCGCCGGTGATTTGTTGCAATAGATCAACACTGCACCGGAGATCCTCGCGGAATTCACCCGGGGTCATGGCCAGGATGCGGCGGTGATCCCAGCCGTGGCTGGCGACTTCGTGTCCGGCGGAGTGGATGTCTCGGACCAAGCCGGGGTCGTTTTTTGCCAGTTCACCCACAATGAAGAAGGTCGCCTTGATGTCCCGCTCGCCGAGTTGTTCGAGGATCCAGCGCGTGACCGGACCGACTCGAGCGGCATACTGAGCCTTCACCTCCGGAGAGAAGGAGAGATGTGAGGCGGCCTCGATCCGGTAATGCTCCTCAACGTCGAAACTGAGAATGACGCAGGGCTCGGGCGTGGTCCCGGAGTCAGGGGGAAACGAGAAGGGTGCGGGCGTTGAGTCGACCACCTGATTGCTGTCGTTCATTGGGGACTCCGATACTCATAGGCTCCGACATCAGGAGCACCGCCCAGGAACGGGGCGGTTTCTTCGGCAGGGTCGACCGCAGCGTCGACGGGAGGAAGTTCATCACGTGAAAGTTGAAGGTTTCCCCGAGACGGGTCAACGAACCACTCGTGACGAGCGTCGGTGATGTTTCCCTGTTCGGCCAGACGGGCGCCGTCGCGCGCCATGATCCGGCGGTTCGTCAGGTTGTTCAGGACGTCGGCATCGGTCGAGGGGAATCGGACGCTGATGGACCAGGGCATCTTACCTTCCACCAGGACCGTGTTGTGCTCAATTCGAACGCCGGGGCAGGCATTGGCTTCAATCGGTTCGTCGGCCCACCGGTTCAGGTTCCAGACCACGTTTCGACGAATTGCCCCGCAGAGATGGTCTGAAAAGGCCGCTTGGTTCCCCTGCCCCCCTTCAGGCTGATTCGTGAGTCCGAGGGCAATCCCACGGTAGCAGTCGAGGACGAGGTTCCCCTCGATGAGGGTCTCGGCGGAACCGCGCCAGAAGAGGATGGCAGGGCCGGCCTGGGGGCGACCTTCCGGCCCTCGGATGCGTTGGAAAATGGTCTGACGCACCGTCCAGCCACGTCCTCCGAGGACATCCACACCATTCGTGTAGTCACTCGGTGCGTGGCTGGAGTATGCGAACCGAGAGCAGGCGACGGTGCCCCGATGAGGTCCCCGGCCATCGGATCCCATACTTCCTTTCAGCAGTTGCTGACCCGTGTTGATCACGCGAACATTGTGGAACATGCAATGATCAGCCCGCTTTTCACCGCGGACCTGAATTCCATGGAATCCTACGTTCCCCACGGTGATGTCTGCCAGCGTTATCCTTGATGCACTGAGTGACAGCGCGACGCCAACCTGACGCTCATTCATGCCGGCTCCCAGGAGCATCACGCGATCAGGATCACCACGCTCTCCCCTCAGAACAACGTCTGACGTGTTGATATCGATCATTCTTCGGAGTCGATACGTTCCTTCTTTCAGCAGGATCGTCGTGTTTGGTCGTGCGTGCAAGACAGCGCGCTCCAATGATGCAAGATCACGAACCGTCACGAGATGCTCGGTCTGAGGTGGGCTCCACCCACACCGGTCACAGAGGGACCGCGGACCGAGGTCTTTGGCGTTGATTGAACCCACGACTCCCGGAAAAATTCCCAGGTATAAAATACCTATGAATGCATGGCGTAAATCGTGTCGGATCATTTTGCTCGACTCAATAATTTTGTTTACAGAAACGATTTTCCGGCCTAAATTGCTCTTGCAAGAAAGCTAGATAAGCGACTATTATCCCTCAATGATCGCTTTTTAAAGAATGGCGGATGACGAAGTCGTCTCAATGGCCATCAGTCTTCCATGCAAGGAAGAAATCGCATGTGCATTGGCCCCGTTCACAAAAATCACCATTTGACCGCGTCATGATCGGTCGAAGGTCTGGACTGTTTCGGCTGATTCTGTATCGTATCGACCTTCCCTTCGGCGTGGCACGCGATGGTGCACAAGTCGTTCAGAACCACGCCGAATCTCTCAATCGTTCCTGACCATCACATCCAGAGACGTACCACCGATCGATTCGCGTGTGCACGCATGTGAAAGAAACGCGCAATCGTCCGGTTGAGTGTGGAGAACGCGGGCGATGACGACCAGGTTTCGGCTCCGACGTCGGAGCAACGTTGAAGCGGCTTCTCGGCGGACCAATCGATTTCACCTCGCGATGAACATGGAGCAGCTTGAAGAACGAGCCCTCCTGAATGGCTCTCAAGAGGTCCTGCGCCTGGATTTCGGACTCCCTACATCGGCCGTAGCGTCTGGATGGAATGGCTTTGCCCCGTCTCTTTACAGTCCCGAACGCGGTTATGGTTGGACAGGGACACTACCGCCGAGTGCAGCAGATTTCGGCACGATGATTTCTGATTCACTAGTAACAGATTTTCACTACGGAATAGACAACTCATTCAAGCTCGATGTGCCGAATGGACAGTACGACGTTGTGGCGATCGTGGGCGCCCGCCCATTCCTCAAATACGGCATGACCGTGTGGGCAGAAGGGTTGATCGCTGCTTCCAGGAACGACGACCAACTTGCCTTTCGGGTTGATGTGACGGACGAGCAACTAGACCTCCGGTTTTTAGGTATCAAGGGGTCGATCTATTTGCTCGCAGGATTGCAGATTGATCGCGTAAGTGGAAGTCGCTCCGTGTCTGCGGGCAACGGTTACAGTGGACAAGAAGGGGCACCGATCACTCTGCGGGCCACGGCGTCGAGTGATAATAGCGACCTGACGTTCTCCTGGGACCTCAATGGGGATGGCACGAGCGACGCAACGGGCCAGGAAATCGTTCACGTCTTCCCGGACAACGGCACGTATCCCGTCACGGTCCGCGTCACCGATCCCAGCGGCCAAGAGGCCTCGGCGACCACAACGGTGACGGTTACCAATGCGCCTCCTCGCGTCACCCTCACCAGTCCCACGGAGGGCGTGATCGGTAACCCGTTGGTGTTCGAGTCGATTGCAACAGACCCGAGCTCAATCGACCAAGCTGCCGCATTCAAGTATGTCTGGGATTTTGGTGATGGAACCACCAGTACCGCGGCCAGACCGAATCACACGTATACGACCGCAGGCACGTACAACGTCTCCGTGACTGTTACGGATAAGGATGGCGGTGTTGGCTCAGTCACCAGCTCGATCACGATCAAGTCCTCAGGGCTCACGGCATCGGCAGGTGGGCCCTATCAGGCGAACGAGGGTTCGCCCGTGACCCTGCGGGGGTCGGCCAACGGGACGTCCGTGGGACCACTGGCCTTTTACTGGGATACGAACGGCGACGGGAATTTCGACACGGCGGGACCCCAGATTTCACCTACGTTCGCGGATAACGGTCAATACACTGTCCGGTTGCGGGTCAGCGACGGCTCGGGTCAGCAGTCCTTCGATTCGACGACCGTGTCCGTCGCCAACGTCGCTCCTTCAGTTTCTGTCGGAGGCCCCTACTCCGGCATGCCAGGAATGGGAATCTCGTTCCACGGCTCGGCGACGGACCCGAGCTCGCTTGATCAGGCTGCTGGTTTCCAGTACGCCTGGGATTTCGGCGACGGGAGCACCAGCAACGCGGCGATGCCAACCCACACCTATGCCTCGCCAGGAACCTACACCATCCGTCTGCGCGTCACCGATAAAGACGACGCTGTCGGCTCCGCGACGACCACCGCCACCGTCACCATGACTGATCATGATCATGGGAACCCCATCCATACTCATCACGACACTATTCCGGATTTCGGTGCCAATGCGACCATCGTGAGCGCTTCCAGCGGTTCATGGTCAGACCCCAACACCTGGTCGACCGGGCGCCTGCCGACCACGGATGATGTCGTGGCCATTCAACAAGGCCACACCGTGTCGTATGACCTCGTCAGCGATGATTCATTGAAAGCCGTCTCGATCCACGCCGGCGCCACGCTCGACTTCCGGACGAACATCGACACTAAGATGCTCGTGGGCACACTCCTGGTCCGACCAGACGGCGCTTTGATTGTTGGCACTGAAGCTAACCCGGTTCATTCCGACGTTCGAGCCGAGATCGTCATCGCCGACCGAGCAATCGACACGACCTTCGATCCGGATCAGTTCGGCACAGGACTGATCGCTCTCGGCAAGGTCACGATGCATGGTGCGGCAAAAAGCGAAACCTTCGTCAATCTCGCGGTCGAGCCAAAGGCAGGTGACACGACCTTAACCTTGAGCCAATCAGTAATTGGCTGGCAACCAGGCGACCAGCTGATTTTACCTGACACAAGTCAATGGAAAGGAAGCCTATTCGAAGAACTGACCCTAGACAGCATCTCTCCCGATGGAACAATACTGACTCTGAGGAATCCCCTGCAGTATCACCACCTTGGGGCTCGAGACGGTGAGGGAAACATTGACTTTTTAGGGGACGTAGGCAACCTGACCCGCAATCTTATCCTCCGCTCGGAAAACGCTCGGGGCACACGCGGACATAGCATGTTCACATCAAGGGCTGATGTTGACATTCGATACGTTCAATTCGCAGACATGGGGCGAACACAGAATACATTATTCGACAACACGAAATACGACTCAAGTGGAAATGTCATCCACGTTGGAACCAATCAGCTTGGCCGTTATGCACTTCACATGCACCACATGATGGGACCAGTCGAGACACCTGAAAATGGATACCAGTACACACTTCAGGGGAATTCGATTGTCTCACTTGGAGAGACAAATCCGAATCGCTGGGGAATCACAATTCACGAAAGTCACTACGGGCTGATCCAAGATAACGTTGTCTACAACGTGGCCGGAGCAGGAATCATCACTGAGAATGGCTCCGAAAGCTTCAATGTGATCGCTCATAACTTTGTTGTTCGAGTTAATGGCACTGGCCACCGATCTGATGCTGGCGGTGGCAAGGATCTCGGTCGCGAGGGCGCGGGATACTGGTTCGGGGGAACAAACAATATCATTCGGGAGAATGTAGCCGCGAACATTTCTGCACCAGGAAGTACATACGGATACACCTATTATAATCAGGGAATAGTTCGTGTTCCAAAGTTTAAAGGTGCTGATACTTCCATGCAAGGTCAATTCGAATTCAGAAACATGAAGGAAACTCCAATTTTAGACTTCACAGGAAACACTGTTTATGGAACGCACCGAGGACTAACCATATGGAACCTCGGCGCAGGGATTACACTCACACTGCCCATCTCAACAAGCGTGGTGAAAGACTTCCAAGCATGGCATGTGCTGAATGCATTCTATAACTATCCAGTTAATAACTTAGTTTTAGATGGCATGATTGTTCGTGGAGATTGGGAACAACTAAAGAACGTCAATATAGGTTCTACAGGGGTCTCCATGACAGATTACTTGGGCCACAATATCGTCATTAGAAATGCTGATATTCAGGGGGTGGCAGCTGGCATTGGTGTTGTAACCAAAGTGGGCGACACAAGAGACACCGAACAAGCAACCATTAGCTACACTATCGAAGACTCACACCTCCAAAACCGGACAAATGTGTATATTGAATCGATGTGGGCAGTCACTGGCGGCAAAGAAGGATTATCTCCGAGAAAGACAATAATCGATAATGTAAAATTCACACCTGTTAATAATTTATACGTTGGCTTAAGTAGCCAATATGATATATTTACAAAAATAAGTCTTGATGGGAGGCCCGGTCGCAACTTGATTCAGCGAGACGAAATTTTCGTTCACAACTACAATGGAGTCATGGGCGACAATTATCAAGTTTACTACGAAGAACAACGGGCAGATTATGTTGTCCCTAAGTCCGAGGGGGAAATTCTCGCATCTCCGGAAGAGGGACTAACCAATCAAGAAAACTGGGAACGCTATGGTATTGCGATGGGGGGAGGGATCGCACCCAACAGTGTTGTTAGAAAAAATCGGGTTAAAGGTCTTGTTAATCATTCATGAATAACGCTCCGCCGGCTAAATAACTCCCCGCAACTGAAAAAAGTGCTGACCGTCACGGATATTGGGTGGATGGCTGTCGGCGTGCTGACGTGATCCGACAAAACGGCCATGATCCACGGTGCACGGAAGGAGGTGGATCATGGCCGACGGGACCGTGGCGCGGCCCTCGCGAGGGCACCGTACCATCTGTTTGCCCATCTCGGAAGATTCCAACGCGCACACCGTCGACGATCCGGCAGCGTTCCGCCTGCTACTCGACGAGGCCTTCCGGGCGACCCCGGAGCTATTCCCACCTGGGTTCGCCCGGGGCTATGAACTGAAGGACGAGCGGACGTCGGCCAAACGGGGGCTGCCGATCCGACGCATCCGCTTGCGGGACGGCGCCGCCTACAGCGTCCGGCCCTCATTCCTGATGCCCTACATGACGGCCCGCGTCGCGGACGTCGAAGGCCCGCTGTTTCTGCGGACCTTCGGCGTGCCGTTCTGGGAGTTGGCCAGCGTCTTCGGCCGCAACCCGCTGTTCTGGTATCGGCTGACGTGCGGCCTGGGTCGGTCGAGCATCGTGGTGACCACCGTGCGACGGGCCCGGCTGCCCGAGCACCTCCTGGCCGACGAGAATCACCAGACGATCGACGGTGAGAAGGTCTACCTGGCCACGACCGTCGGCGGCGGCTGCGTCCTGGACGTCGAGCTGGCCGCGTCGGCCGGGGCCGCCGCGCTGACGGACGCCTACGGCGTCTTCCAGGCCGAGGCTCGCGACGTCGAGCCGGAGTACACGCCCCGGACGGTGAGCGTCGACTGCTGGACCGCGACGCATCAGGCGTGGCTGACGCTGTTCCCTCTGGTCGTGCTTCTCCGCTGCTTCCTGCACGGCTGGCTGAACATCCGCAGTCGGGGCAAGCTGAGCGAGACGTTACGGGAGCTGTCGCAGCGCGTCTGGGAGGCGTACCACGCGCCGTCGCGCCGGAGCTTCGCGCAGCGGCTGAGGCGGCTGCGCGAATGGGCTCGGCGGCAGGCGATGTCGGCGTGGCTGCAGGAGCAGGTCGAGAAGCTGTGCGGCCGGTCGAAGGAATATGCCAGAGCCGACTCGCACCCCCACGGGCGTCGCACGAGTAACATGCTCGACCGGATGATGCGCGGGATGAACCGCTACTTCGATCGCGGCCAGCACCTGCATAGCTCGCCTGCCGCCTGCCGACTCCACGGCCGGGCCTGGGCGCTGCTGGCCAACTATGCCCCCTGGCACCCGGCCGTCGCGCGAGCCAACGCGGGATGGTGATGTCCCGCCGAAAGTCTCAACGGCCATCGCTACCACGACGACTGGGTCCAGAACCTGCTCATCTCCGCTTCCCTCGGCGGATACCGCTCGGCTACCCCCCAATATCCGTGACGGCCAGACTAACCTAAGCATTCCACACCAATCGTAAGATCAAACCCTCGCTCCACAAGTTGTGGCAATGCGATCCTGAGCATCTCTGGGGTCTGCTCTGCATCGTCATGGGATAGAATAATTGTTCGTTCTCGAACCTTTGTGACGAGATTCTTCGCAAGCTGTTCTGGTGAAGCATCACGGAGGTAGCTATATTCGCCCGTATCAAGCGTCCATCGAATTGTCCGTAGCTTGCAGTGCATCACGGCAACCAATAGCGGTATCGTCAGCTTACCTTGTGGCGGGCGAAAATAGTCAGGCCGACTTCCGGTGACCTCGAAGATCGTCTGCTGGCAACGCTCGATCTCTTCTACACATCCTTGAAAACTAGACTTCACGTTATGCGAGTATGTGTGGTTTCCAAGCCTGTGTCCCCGCTTTAAAATCTCCACGAGAAGGTTCGGTGCGCGGGGAACCCTGTCTCCGGGCACGAAGAACACCCCTCGGGCGTTCCACCGATCTAGCAAGTCGAGAACTTGCGGCGTAATATGTGGACATGGTCCGTCGTCAAAGGTTAACAGCGCTGCACCCCGGCCCCTCCTGTTCAGTTTTTGCCGAACAAGCTGGGGTGGCATAATCGACTTGGCGATTGCCTTCAATGCCTTCATCGTTTCCATGTCCTTCGTATGAGCTTCTTCAGCTTGTCCTTCACTCCCACGCGATCGACCAAGCTATTGACGCAAGATGTTGTCTTATCAACTAATATCTTTAGACATACAAACAATGCGTGATGAAATGTTATAGGGAAGAAGTAAACGTTTGCACAAAGCATGGATCCTGTCGCAAACAGCTCCTTGTGACGCCCCTCTCCCGTACAAAGGTCGTAGAAGCCAAATCGGCCTTTTTCAAATAAGTTCTCAATGATCTTATATTGAAGCACCGTCCCAGGAGAGTACTTGCTGAATTCGGGATCATATCCGGTGTGGTCGTACAATACAGCGTTTCCCCCACGAACAGGGCAACAGTTGTAAGCAACTGGCGTATCCTCAACATAGAGCAGAAAGCCGAGAAATCGTCCTTGTTCGGCGTCTGATTTGACGTGTTCTCGATATTCCATGGCCCTTGGCAATCCCTGCCCAAGAAGCTGTTGTTGGTAGGATTTTTCGGAGATTGGAAGAGCAGTATCAAAGAACTCATCTATGTCGTCTGGGTGTGAGTATGTCCGGAACAGTTGCCTTTGCCGATTGGACGACTCCGCTTTCCTGACTTTTCGCATCAGCGTGGACAAGGTTTTTGTGCTAAAACCAACCAGGTAATCCCGGAATTCCTGATCAAGGCACACGTAGTAGTGTTGGTATTGTTGAGAAACATACCTGATGTGTCCGCCGACAAGGGAAAACGTAGGAAGACGGCTGTACAAAGGACACGAGTATATGTAGGCAACTTGTCGTCCGGCGTTCTTCAGGGCGGATACAGGAGGGGGTACCTTTCCCATCGTGGGGACTTTGAAAATATCCGGATCACTGCGTATTCCACGAAACTTCAATGCGCATAGACACACTTCGCCAAGCGTAAATGGGAGGAGGATACGCTCGGGGTTCCAGGATAACGAGTCGCTATCATTCGCCTGCACGGCGCACTCAATATCCTTGGAAATATAGATCATTGATTCATCAGTTTTCACCAGAGACCACTCATGCTTAATGTGAAACTTGATGCTTGCGACATTGCCCTGCGAGATTACAGCATCGACGCGTCTAACTCCACACTTTCCGAGTGACTCGATGTGGGCTAGCTGCAATTGGGACCCCAACCCGACTTGTCGATGTTGCTCTACAACGGTGATGTCGATGTGCCTTGCAATCGATGTAGAACTAGATCCCCAAGCGACGGTGGAACAGCGCGGCCAATCCATTTGGCCGTTTTGACCAAGTCCGCTCGCTGTAGGGCTACAGGCTTCCCGTTTCCCACGATTGTTGGCACGAGCACTTAGGCGACCAAACACTATTCGGGCACCCAATAACGGATGGCGGAGGATGAACCTCCGCCAGTACGATCGAGAGTCTATGACTGCGATTGACCAACCAATGATCTCACCGCCCAAATCAGCAAGAATTATGTTAACACAATTGCATATAAATGAATCTTTAACCACGGCAGTCAGAAAGCCGATGTCACCAAGACCTACCATCGTAATGCCATGCTGCATCAGCAACGCACTCAATGACTCTACATCCGCCAAAGTTGGTTTACGGAACACTACCATTGGGGCGACTGCCGATTCTCAGGGTACCCGTCGTGATTGGTTTGCTTACACGATCCCACTCAGTTCATTTGCTCAAGTGTGGTCTCGCCAGATCAGCCAATACCCGCAATCAACGCTATTGTGCGCTAAGGTTTTGAACCCTTGACGTACTGCCTGGGCGAGTTTAACTCGTCGCACGAGAAGCTGCCCCACGACTCTCGATTGCGCGTTGTCCAGAATTTGCTCGTGGCTGTCGGAACCGATCTGCGAAACTCCTCCGACTCGGAGGCGAATGAAGGAACTAGCCCTCAAACAAGCGTAATCCCTGTCCTGTTTGGATCCAATAGCTCGAAAGCCCCCCGGAAATGCTGAACAATCGAGGTAGTTGACGACCCTCGCCTGTTCGCAACGGGAGGCTTTCGAGTGAACGCTAGTCTCCGACGCTCGCTCGCCCGACGCAACCGGCGAATCGCCCGCCGCCTGGAGCACCGCCTCGGCGTCTGGACTTTCCCACGGATGGCGGGCGCCGGGTTAGGAGCGTAATCTCGAACCCAGGAGTCCACCGATGCCGACGACACGACGTACATTCACCCCCGAGTTCAAGGCCGAGGCCGTCAAGCTCGTCACGGAGCAGGGACGCAGCTTCGTCGAGGTCGCCCGCGATCTCGACCTGGGCGAGAGCCTGCTGCGGGACTGGAAGCGGGCCCTGGCCACCCAGGGGGACGAGGCGTTCCCCGGCACGGGGAATCTGCCCCCCGTCGAGGAGGAACTCCGACGGCTGCGGGCCGAGAACCAGCGGCTACGGGCCGAGCGGGAGATTTAAAAAAAGCGACGGCCTTCTTCGCGAGGGAGTCGTCGTGAGGAATCAGTTCATCGAGGCCCATCGCGAGCGTTGGTCGATTCGGTTGATGTGCGAGGTGCTGGACGTCTCCCCCAGCGGCTTCAATGACTGGCGTGGGCGGCCGCCGAGCGTCGGCCAGCAGCGACGCGACGCCCTGGTCGCCGGGATCGAGGCGATCCATCGCGAGGTCAAGGCCCGCGACGGCAGCCCGCGGATGCATGCCGAGCTACTCGTTCGGGGCGAATCCTGCAGCGTCAACACGGTGGCTAAGCTGATGCGTCGGCACGGCATCGCCGCGAAGACGAAGCGGAAGTTCCGGTGCACCACCGATTCGAACCTCAACCGCCATATGCCTGAGAATGGGTTGAATCGTTAGTTCGAATCGGAGGCCCCGGTTCAGGCCTGGGCAACCGACATCACGTACGGCGCGACCGGCGAGGGCTGGCTGTCTCTGGCGGCGGTGGAGGATCTGGACTCGCGGCGGATCGTGGGCTGGTCGATGTCGGAACGGATCGACAGTCGCCTGGTCGTCGATGCCCTGGAGATGGCGATCGTGCGACGGCTGCCCGGCTCCGACCTGGTGGCCCACTCGGATCGTGGCATCCAGTACGCCAGCGAGCATTACCAGCGAATCCTGGCCGGCCACGGGATCGCCTGCAGCATGAGCCGCCGGGGGAATTGCTGGGACAACGCCCCGATGGAGAGCTTCTTCGCCTCGTTGAAGAAAGAGCTGATCCATCATGAGGACTACGCCACGAGAGAGGAGGCCAAGGCGAGCATCTTTGAGTACATTGAAGTGTTCTATAACCGCGTCCGAAGGCATTTTTCCCTGGGGTACCAGTCCCCCAACGAGTTCGAGCGGGCCGGATCACCGTTAACTCCGCGCTCGCCATTCGTGGGGAAGTCCAGATCCAGGTGCCCTGCCAGATCGTGCGGGGAGCCCGGCGGATCGTGTATCGGTTGCTGTCGTGGAACCCGTGGCAGGGCGTGTTCCTGCGGCTGGTGGAGCGGCTGCACGGCCGCCGACTGTGCTGACCCGGCGGTCAACCGAAGCCGGAGTCCGGATGCTCCGGTCCGCAAGGGCTCCGAGGCGAAGAGAGGCGGTGTGGCCTTGGACGACCGAGATCGTGGGCAGCGGAGCGGGTGGGGGGACCCGGCCCGTGGAAGCTCCGTACTCATCCAAGGCCGAGATGAACCGAGAAGGGCGGCTCACATCACGCTTGTTTTGGGACTAGCTCGGTGCAGCGCCGCATCGCCCAAGGTGACCTCGGCCCCTATTGACCTTCAGGTTGCAAGATTCTTGTCTAGAAAGGGGAGTTTCGAGCCGCTCCCGAGCGATCGGATCATTCCCGGTTCCTCTACGAGTTTGCTCAGCTGACCGCGGACGACCCGATCGAGATGCCACACGTGCCGGAGGACGAAGTTTGCCATCCGCCCGTGTTTCACGTGGCTCCAGATCAGCTCGACCGGGTTTAGATCCGGGGCGTCGCCCGGCAGCCGCTCCAGATGCAGCTGCGGGAAGCGTACCAGCAGTTCCCGAATCAGCGGGCTCTTATAATTGCTCCCGCCGTCCCAGATCACGATCACCTTCCCCCCCAGGTGCCGGAGCAACTCCCTCAGGAAGGCCGCCACCGCGGCCGCGTCGAGGTAATGCTCCGGATCAGTCCACCTATAGACAGGCCGAGCCGGCGGCGCCGCGGGGCCACCGAGATGGCCGCGATGGTCGAGACCTTGTCGCGGTGTCGGCCGAAGCCGGTCAGCACGGGCGTCCGACCCCGGGCTGCCCAGGTCCGGAGGACCAGCGGGTTGAGGAAGAAGCCGCTCTCGTCGATCAGGACCACGTGTGCCCCCTCGTCCCGCGCCTTTTTTTGATGCGCGGCCAGTCCTCGGCCACCCAGTGGGCGATGGCCGGCTCGTCCCGCTCCACCGCCCGCACTTCCGGCTTCTGCGGGCGGAGGCCACGGCTGGTGAGCCATTCGACCAGATAGTTGGAGTTGAACCGGATGCCGAAGCGTTTCTCGATGACCTCGGCCAGCCGCCGCGTCGTCCACAGGTCGGTGGCGTAGCCGAAGGCCTTGAGGCTCTTCTCCAGCCAGGAGAGGACCGAACGCTCCTGCCGTCTGGTGAGCTTGGGCCGGGAGCCGGGGCGGGGCCTTCAGCCCGTCCTCGTCAGCGACGCGGTAGGCGGCCACCCAGTTGGAGCCGGCCTTGGTCGAGACGCTGAGGAAGCCGGCCACGTCCTTCTGCGTCCCGCCCCCATTGACCCGCGTGACGGCCAGGCGACGCCGGGTCTCCAGGTCGAATGCCGATGTGTTTCTTACCCCCAGAGGTTACCATCAGGGCGAAGGACATCGCAAGAACCTTGCAACCTGAAGGTCAATAAGTATGGCATCTGGATTATGAGCTTCATGTCATGTTCTTCAAATCATTCAATGCGATGTTATAAAATTCGTAGATCTATGGAACACCCCGGACGATGAAAGGGCCGATGCCTCTGGTAAGCCAGACTGGGAGGCGTCTCCAGGCACTGATAAAGAGGCGATAGCGGGGGTGGTCCGGGTGGATGGAAGTGGATTCACCGGTGTTCGAGTAGAACTGCCACGAGGCGGAGATGGGGGTCGCCCCCCACTGAGACTTGAACTTGTAAGTCGGCCCGTCGGGGGTTGAGCGGCCGAAATCGAAGACACCTTGGCCGAGCTGGACGGCACGTTCGAGCAAGTTCCAGTACATCATCATGTTGGCGCAAGTTGACTTGTAGGGTCGAAGGGAACTGGCGCTGGGGACCTCGGTGATGTTCCGGCCGTGGATGAGGAGGGCGGAGGCGATGGGCCTGGTGTCGAGGCGGACGACGCAGATCTCGGAACGATCGGGGAACTGGCGGAGGATGCCGCGGAAGAGGGAACGGCCGTAGACGGGGGTGCCGAGGTCGCGCATGTTGCGGCTGAAGACGTCGTAGAAGGCGGGAAGGAGTTCCTCGCCACCCCAGGAAACGGTGAGCTGGTTCTTCTGGCCTTTGCGCACCTGATTCCGGACGGAGGGTTTGAGCTGTTTCCAGAGTTCTTCGGAGGTGGAAGGTAGGGGTAAGCGCATGTGAACCTTATGGCCGGTCCTCGTGGTGAGGCGAGGGTGCTCGAGGGCTTGCTCGTGGCGGAGTTCGAGGTGTCGAACGTTGAGGTGATCGGACAGTTCGATGGCGCGATCGATCAATTGAACAGCGATGTCTTCGTCGTCGGCCATGGCTCCGCCGTAGTTGAGGTACGGGAGGCCGACAAGGTAGCGACCGAAGAGCACGCTGCGCACGAATGCCAGGGGAAGCAGGCCACGCGTCTCGTCTCCCTCGGTGGCTTCAATCCAGTAGGGAATGTGGCGCAAGCCGGTTGAGAGCACCGAGGGCCAGGCGGGGTGGTAGCTAAGTGGCAACGGACCTCGGCGCGCGACAAAGGATTCCCAGCGAGGAAGATGCGCCTCAACATTTTCGTCGGGGCCGAAAAGGCGGATCGCAATCATCGGGAGAGTGCGGGTACTCATGACGTGGTTGGCTCCGGCCGGGGAGTGGCGCGATCCATCAGGTCGTCGTAGATCGAGCGGATCCGAGCCATACGCGTTTCGAAGCTGAAATGATTTCGGATCACGTCGAGCCCTTCGCGAGCAAGTGCTTGCCGTAGATCCGGGTCGGTCGCCAGTCGAGCGATGGAGGAGGCGAGCGATTCGGAAGAGCCCGATTCGACCAGCAGTCCGGATCGGCCATCATTGACCAGGCGGGGGATTCCGGCAACTCGTGTGGAGACCACGGGGACCCCGGAGGCCATGGCTTCGAGCAGGACGTTAGGCAACCCCTCGCGCAAGCTGCTGAGGACAAAGAGATCGAGGGCCTGATAAAAGGGGATGAGGTCCGACTGGTAGCCGAGCAGTCGGACCCGATCTGATCGGCCAAGTTGGTGAATCAATTCATGGAGATCGGAACACCTTCTGCCTTCCCCAGCGATATGAAGTTCGAGATCCATTCCCTTCGCAAGGAGACGATCAATGGCTCGGATTAACAAGCCGAAGCCTTTCTCATCGGAAAGTCTCCCAGCGGCACCAATCAAGATACGGTTCGGAGGAACCCCAATTGCACGCTTTGCATCGTCGACAGTAAGCGTCCGATCATACTGAGTCGCGTCGATCGCGTTGTCGACCAGAAGACATCGTTCCTCGGGAACACCGAACTTGAGACAACGATTTCGAAGATCCTCAGACACACAGAGTACCCGCTCATAGCGAGGCAATGTGATGCGGTCCGTCGCGTAATAGATCGGTGTTCGCCAAGTCCGCTCGACCCAACCATGGACAGTGGTCACCAATCGCATAGGCCAGCGCCGTTGCAATAGAAGTCCGAAGACATTGCTCTTATAATCGTGCGCATGCCAAATTTTTACGTCATTCTTGATACAAATTTCTAACAAGAACTTGATTACTTTTCGATCGAATGGCCCGCGGTCGTCAACAGGAAGTAAGGTTGCTCCAAGGGTCTCCGCACGCTGAATCAACCGCTCGAACCCGAGATCTCCAGGAGGGCGCATGTAAGCACAGAGCATCTCATAGCCGGCTGGCTTAAGGAATCGTGGAGAATTGAGGATGGTTTTCTCAGGGCCGCCCCCAGCACCTGTGACCACTCGGGCGTCAAGAACAACTATTGGATCAAGGTTCATGAATGACTCAGGTTTCCCAACCGAATGGACGGTCTCTCCGTCGACAAGAACGCGTCAAGATAGCTTCGCAACAACGCTGAACGTTGTTCCCACCCCTCATGTTGGACGGCCTTTTGGCGAGCGATGACGGCAGTTGAATCACGAGGTTCTGAGAGCGCCTCGCTGACCTGATGAATGAAGTCTTCATGGCCAGTGGCAACTCGCACATGTGGCTCCAGGGCTCGCACTTCAGGCACATCGACACTCACGGTTGGCCGGCCCGATGCGAGGCACTCTTTTAATTTCAAAGGCCCGCTCCGCTGGATCATCAGATCGTTTGCCAGATAAGGGAGCAGGAGGACATCGAGCCCAGCGATATATGAGGGAAGCTCCTCATAAGGCCTGGGACCGAGGAGATGGATGTTAGGAAGCGATGTGAAATCCTCGGGGCAGTAAGCGATGGAACCAATCAATACAAGACTTGCTGAAGGGAAGCGGCGAGCCAATTTCGTTAACAATTCAAAGTCGATCTTCTCGTAGATCAAACCAAAAAAACCAATTCGCGGGCCAGGGAGTGTGGCTAAATCGCTGGCAATCGTACGTTGGGGGCTGGAGGCGAAATGAGCGTAATCAACGCCATGTGGAAAAAAACGACATCGTCCCGCCACATCGTGCTGTTGATAGAGCGCATGCGAAACGGCGAGGATCAGGTCAGCCTCGGCTGTAAGTTCCCGATCAGCTTTTCGGAGCGTTTCCCCATCGGCGGACGGCCAGTGACTGTAGTCGTCGGTACAATAGTAAATCGTCGCGCGTCGTCGAAGTCCTGGAACGAGCCAATGGGTATAGGGCAACGTCGTGAGCACAAACGGCTGGTCCATATTCAGTCGTCGAAGAACCTCGTTGAGCCGGTGCGTGACGAGCTGTCGATTGATCCACCGCAGAGCCGGTTTGTCAAGACCTGGAATCATCGGAACATCAATCACCCACATCTGATCACCGACTTTCTGCAGTCCACCTCTCCAATTTCGGAGTTTCTCGAGGCCTCGTCGGAGGGTCAACGAATCAGGTTTCACCTGGCGAGTGCCAATCGTATTCACCCAAAGCACTGGGAAGGCATCTCGGAGCCGCCTGATCACATGCTGACAACTCGACGGATGTCGCCCCCAGTCGTCGGCGAAGACAAGCAGGGAAGGGTCAGGCACGTCGGCCAAGGAGCATCTCGCAGTAGAGCTGGCGATAGTAGTCATGCATCAGCCGTTCGGAGAAGAGTTCGCAGGCACGATTACAACCACACATTCCCATTTGATGTCGTGTTTTCGGGTCTGCAGCCAGCCGGATCAGGTGACCGGCCAGCGCCTCGTCATCGCCTGGAGGGGCGAGCAGACCGGTAATGCTGTGCTCGACGACTTCACCCACGCCCCCGACATCGGTGGAGACAACTGGCAAGCCAGCCCCCATGGCCTCGATGAGCGTCAGCGGGATTCCCTCGCTCACACTGGTCAGGAACGCGACATCCGCGGCCGAGAGGAGGCGAGGCACATCGGTCCGGAGGCCCAACAAGCTGACGGAGGATTCCACTCCTTTGCCTTGGATCAGTTCCCGAATCGGCTCACGCTCAGGGCCATCACCCACCAGAAACAAACGGGCCTCGGGTTGGGACGTGACGACCCTTGCCATGGTCCGAACCGCCGTGGCGTGGTCTTTCAGGCCATCGAGCCGAGCCACCTGGACGATCGCCAGATCGTCGGGGCCAAGCCCCAACTCGCGGCGTGTCTCCTCGCGGCTCGTGTCCGCCTCGGCGAAGGCCGCGAGGTCGACCCCGTTATAAATCACACGAACCCGTGCCCCCGGAATTCCCTCGTTCCGGATGAGGGCCTGCCGCACTGCCTCGCCAACGCCGACCACGCGATCGCGACGTTCGAGCAAGATCCGGTTCGCGACGATCCGCTTCGGACGCCGGTAGTCGGGATACCATCGACCGTGCTCGGTGAAGAGGACCGGTGGCCTCCGGCAGAGCAACCGGGCTGTGATACCATAGAAGAATGGCGTGTATTGATGAGCATGAATCAGATCGATTCGCTCCCGACGGAACAATTCCGCCAGACGTTGCGTGCATCGCCGATCGAATCCGCCCTCTCGACCCACGAGGTGGACCGGAAACCCCTCTTCGAGCAACGCTCGGCCCAGGGTTCCCAACTCGTCCAGGCAGACGAAGACGAAGCGGAACTCTCCCTGGAGCTGCCTCGCCAATCGGGCGGCAAGAACCTCGGCTCCACCTACCTCAAGACCGTGGAGGATCTGGCAGATTGTCGCGCTGGGTACCGGGGGATCAAACCCGATGCTCACCGAGGAGGGATCGTGTGACACGATGGAGCTCGGGGTGGGTCGATCAACCATCGCGTTTACGAAACCTTGAAACAATCGATGGCCTCCAAGTGCGAACTTCCCGGAGCCTCATCGGTCTCGTTGTCGAGAAATTGACGCTGGCCCACTTCAAAGATCATGAGAGCCATGAGCAGGTAGGTATGATTTCGTTGCCCAGCCATGTGCTGACCGACAACCGAAGTCACGGTATCCGGGTTGAAGATGGCACGGTCGCGGCAGCGATCGGAGAGAAGGATGTGTTCGACGACGGGGCGGAGTTCACGGCGGAGCCAGAGGCCGAGGCGTTCGTAGGGCTGGTAGCCGGGGGCACCGAGTTTGGCGAGGACCTTCATCCGGAACTTGCTTGCGGAGCGGGCCAGGCGGCCGGCTCCGACGCGGGTGCCGGTGTTGGCGTTGGGGATGGCGAGGAACTCGGGGCGACGGCGGCGGAGGATCGCGGCCTGAAGCGTCTCGCCGACCTTGAGGTCCGGGGGCATCCGGAAGATCAGGTCGATCAGGTCGTGATCGAGGAACGGGAGCCGGGTCTCGACCACAGAGTGGAACTCGACCATCGAGAGGGCGGTTTCGCGACGCAGTCGCTGGGTGAGGAAATGGTGCCAGATGCGGTGGGCCGGCGGGTCAAGGCCGGCCGATTCGGAATAGCCTTCTCGAAGGGAGTCGCGGGCCAAGGATTCGCGATCGCGCTCCAGGTCGCCCTGGAACAGAGGACCGTCGACGGCTTCAACCATGTAGGCTCGCAGGTGGCCCCAGAGCCAGGCCTCCAGGTCCGTCTCGTTACGAAGGCCGAGGGCCGCGTGGTCGAGTGAGTAGTTGTAGGCCTTGTTCATGTGCATCAGTTCGCCGGCATGGCCGCGGAGCAAGACCTCGATGCCAAGCTCGCGATAGAGCGGCAGCGTGGGCATCACGATGCACTGGTCAAGATACTGCCCATCGGTAAGGTGGACCATCCGACGCAGGTGGACTTCGAAGCGGGAGAGGAAGCCCTGATCGAGCTGGTAGCGGTGGTGCTCGCAGCCGGCAACGCGGGCCATCCGCTCGGCACTGAGCGTATCGATGCTCCCCGGCATGCCGAGGCTGACCGTCGTGATGGGTGTTTGCTTCGTGTTGATGGCACCAAGCACTGCGCGGGAATCCATGCCGCCGGAGAGCGACAGGCCCAGCCGACGCCCTCCCGAGACGCACCGCTCGACGGCCCGGCCAAAGGCGGCGTCGACCTGGTCGATCGCCTCAATGCCGGAGAGGGCCCCCCCCCCCTGCCCGACCTCCAGGCGCCAGGTCCGATCGAGCGTGAGCCGGCCGGTCTCGGTCTCATGCTCCAGCCAGCCGGCTGCCGGGAGGACCTTGATGGCGTGGTAGAGTGTCTCCTCGTTCAGCAGGTGGCCAAAGGTGAAGAACTGGGCGATCCCACGGGGGTCGAGGTCGGAGGAAACGGCCGGATAGGCCAGCAAGGCCTTGATCTCGGACGCGAACGCGAGCCCGTCCGGGATTCGGGTGTAGTAAAGAGGTTTCATCCCGAAGCGGTCATTGACCAGGACAATCCGCCGCCGAGGCTGATCCCAAATGGCCGCAACAAAGGTCCCCCGCAGCCCACGGAAAAAGTCTCGTCCTTGCTGCTCGTAGCCGTGCAGGAGAATCTCGGCGTGACTCTCACCCTGGAAGGCGTGGCCGAAGCCGGACAGGGTACGCCGTTGGTCCTCATAATCGAGGAGTTCGCCCTCCATCATCGCCAGGAGCGAGCCATCCTCATTGGTCGCTGGCTGGCTGGCGCTGTTGACGAAACCGAGGGACACGCGGCCGAGATGGAGACGGTGGTCGACCGAGGCATACTGTTCGACCCGGTACGAAGGGTGGTAAGTCATCCGCTCGCCCATCAGTTGCGCAAGCAACTTGAGGTCTTCGGACCCGTCGCGATGAATCAGTCCCCAGAGACCGGGCATGATGGTTGGATCCTATTACTCGGTCGGAGACGCCAAGGAGTGGTCACGCATTGGGTCGAATCATCGCGGTAAAGCGCTGAAGGTCAACGATCAGGACTTCCCAGGCCCACCCGGCGACGAAGAGTGCGATCAGGGCCAGGGCGACCCCGAAGGCCCACGTCCTCCTCCTGGACCAGATCTCCCGAGCGTACACAACCGCATTGCCCGCGTAGACAAGGATCAGCGGGATCAAGGGCAGGTGATAACGCGAGTGTCCGAACGAGAGGGTGTGCATCGCGCAGAGGTAGCTGATGACCAAAAGCAGCAGCACATGTCCTCGCCAGTCCGAGGGCGGCCGGACGACGGCTCCGAAAATCCCGGCGATCATGGCGGCAACATAACTCCCGAAGATCAGAGCGGTCAGCGCCAGAAGGCCTGGAGTGGAAATTTCACCGAAATAACCACTCGCCGCACCAGCGACCAGTTCACGCTCCAGGCCCCAAAAATGGAAGAACTTGACGATGTCGCGTTTGAGCGTCAGGACGGGGTTCTCACGCACGAACGCAACCGCGGCCTTCAGAGCCAGCTTGTCAATTTGTCCCTGGGTTAATCCGCCCATCTCGTCGGGGTATCGCTGCGAGAGGACATAGATCCACGATCGTTCTCCCTCCACCGAGATCGCATCCCATGCGCGGTACATGGGCGTGTGCTCGTAGTTGCCCATCATGAGATTCCGGCCACTCATGACGTCGACCGTAGTGAAGGTTTCCTGGAGCTTGGTGTTCCGGATCGCCCACGGGGCAATCGTCCCCCAGGTCGCCGCCGCCAGGACCACTCCGGCCAGTAATCGCCGCCCGAGATGTCCCCGCCAGGCAAGCAGCAAGTACACGCCGAAGATCACCGGCGTCGGCCAGAGCACGCTTCTCGCCAGCGCACCGAGTCCTAGCAGGACACCTGCCGGAACGAGCCGAGCGATGGAGTCACGTTGTTGCGCCCTGATCAAGGAAACAATGAAGGCCATCAGCAAGGCCGTGAAGAGGATCTCGGTCAGGAGGAGGTTGTGGTAAGCCACCAGCGAGGGATAAACACTGCAGAATCCAGCGGCCCATACGCCAACCCGTCGCGATTCGATCTGAGCGCCGAGGACATAGGCCAAGCTCACGATCAATAGGCTCAACGGGATCTGGACCAAACGCACGGCCTGGTAATTCTGCATCCCGGCGACCTCATAGACCCCAGCGACCAAGGCCGGGTAAAGGGGTGGCCGGAGCGAGATCGGATAGCCGGGTTCGAAGGCGAACTCACCGTATTCAGCGAGTGTCATCGCCAGGGTGTCGTAGTCACGTTCATCCCAGATTTGAGGGGGCTTCTGATCGAAGTTCAGCCAGAGTGCCAACCGTAACACCAGGCCAACCAGCAGGATCAGACTGAGGTAGATTCGAGCCTGGTTGACCGTGAAATCGTCCGGATCACGGCGAGCCTTTTCATCAAGCCTTCTTGGGGATTCGGAGGTGAGGTCCTGGGCTGATTCCGAGTCGCTCATGGTACCTTTCGGCCTTCGTTCAGAGGCTCCACAGCGGATTCACCGGGGACGGATTCACGTTGAAGACGCTGTAAAGTATCGGAATCTGCACGAACATCAACGTCACGAAAGCGAGGACGCAGACGATCAAGTAGACCATCAGGCCCCACTCGCGATAGAGTCGCTCGGGGTTCTGGGCGGCACTGTCGTCCTTGAATGCGACGTTGAGGTAATAGCAGACAAATCCGGCAATGAGCGGGAAGGTGAGAATGAGTTCGAGCCGATACCGAATGATAAAAACCCCAAGAAAAAGTGCAAAGGTTGTGACATAGAAGAACATACTGACAAGAAGCTTTCGCTCGTCGTAATGGCGGAACGAAGGACGGTAGGCTCCGGCCACTGCGGCATCGGCAATGGATCGATACTCCGAGAATCGCTTGGCCGCCATAAAGAATGCGCCAATCATCCAGTAAGACAGCAACAGCGAGACCGGCGGCACCTCGATCGTCGAGACGGCGAACCATCCCAGCAAGAGCCGGATCGGATTGTTGATCGACTCGGACAGGACGTCCAGATAGGGTTGATCCTTGGACCGAATGGGGGGCACATTGTACACCAAGCCCATAAAGAGCAGTAATGCAGCCGACGCGAAGAAGGGACGATTCAGCATCGCCGCCATCAGCAAACCAAGGGTGCCCAGGATCACCCATTCCGCATAGGCAATCGGAATGGAGACCTTTCCCGAAGGAATGGGTCGGTTCCGCTTGACCGGATGGGAGAGGTCAGACGGCGCATCGAGGATTTCATTGATCACATAATTGCTTGATGCGATCAGGCAGGTTGCCAGAAATGCCCAGCCGATCCCTGCAAGCGTATTCCACCGGAACAGTTCCGGATGATAGAAGCACGCCAGGGCGACCCCAAGCAGCATGAAGACGTTCTTGCACCAGTGATCCGGCCGGGCAATAGCAATGTAGGGTCCGATCCGGCTTCCAATCCCGGTTGCCAGAGGTTGTGTCATGTGAACTTTCGACATGATGAGTCACCTAGATTTCAACACTTATCATCTTAACGAACGAAGAGTGCAATACCCAGGTCGCTGGCGGTGCAGTGCGCACACATCAAGCGTGAACCAGGGTCATCAGTGAGAGTGTGCGGTGCTCAGTCGATGCCAGCGAACCGGATTAAGCACACTGATCAGCGCCCTTATGAGCCCGCTTCCGGTTGTCAGGCGATTCCGCACGCGGGCTTTCTGGGGAACAAAGCGTTCTGGAGTACCAAAATCAGGAACAAGACCCATCGGACAATCGACTCGTCTGGCCCCTCGATTCCGGTAAAAGGCATCCAGTGAACCTTCAACCATCACCAGAGCAATTGCCCGAGCCGTCGACCGGTGTGCATCATCGAACGCCAGCAAGTCGGCCCAAGAGCGTTCGGAGATCTCCAAGGCCCGGCGCATCAGATCGGTTCGGAGCGGTTCGTCGGCGTGCTCTGCGGCCATCCGCATGGCATTGGCTTTCCGAAAGTCCTGAGCCGGCCAGGCTTCGGTCGGATACTCCAACTCCTCAGGACGGTCGAAGTAGGGCCGTTCGTGCTCAAGCATCCAGCGGGTATACGTCAGGAGACTTTCACGGGCGTAGGCATACATGAAGTCGTATTCGCCAGCTTCAGCCTTGTGACCGAGATACCTGCTGAGTGTCGAGAGAAACACAGGATACGACCAGCGCTTCTCAACATTCAGAAGGTCGTGTTTCTCGATCTCATCATGTGGGTGAATGCACCGACGAATGAACCCCTCGGCAACCTCGAGATACGCGCGACGGCCGGACGCAAGCCAGCCATCGATCAGGGTGTTGACGGAGTTCCCGACGCCACGTCCGGGTCCGTGATAATCGGTGGTTCCCGTCGCACTCGCCAGTCCCGTTGGGCCATCGTCGATCACGCCAAGGATGTTCCGCCGGCCGTCATCCATCGCAACGACCCAGTCGGCGAGTTCGATCACGGCATCGCGAGCGGCGGGATCACCCGTCAGGTAGTGGTAGAGCAACAGGCCACTTGTGAACAGATGATTGCTGCTCGGCCCCCCTCCGTAGGAGCGATCTCCAGACCGACAATTGTGTCGAGAGTAGGTGCGATGCGTACTGGTTTTCGCATCCTTGTAATGGTCCGTGAACCAGAAAAGGCCGCCGTTGTAGGCCGATCGATCTTTCTGTGTGTGGTAGATGTCGATGTCGAGGACGTGACGGGCAAGAGGGTCGAAAATCTCCGACCACCGGGGGTCGCCCGTTCGGAGGTCCTGGAGCATCGCCCCCAGGACCATGTCGTACTGGTTGTTGTAGTGGGAGATCGCAGGTCGAGGTCCCTGATAATGTTCCTGCTCATGATCGGCGAAGATCTCGCCGTAATTGCGCCAGCCGTACTCGTCGATGATCTCCCGGCGAGCAATCAGGCCCGTTTGCTCATCGAGTGCTGCCGACTTCAGGAAAGATTCAAGGCAGCATTCCTGATTCCCACCGACAGGGAGCAGTCGAGGAATCGCTCCCGTACCCGCGTACCATTCGGGCCTCGCCCGCACTCGGGCTGGGAAGTGGGTCCAGTCCAGTGGGGCCGTCGAGGGATCGCTTGGTGGTCCGAAGTGCAACCAGAGCGTATGGGTCTTCCGCTCGCCCCCTTGCAATTCGAAAGGGTCTCCGCACTGGACAGGAAACACACGAAGGTGAATAGAATGGCCAGCAACTTCGAGCGCCTTGGGAAATTGCTGCCAGAACTCGGGAATCGCCGCCGTGATTGTTCCCCTTTGACCCGCGATCGCTAGAACGGGATTGGCCCGCAGGCCATATTCCTCCCTCCCTGCATGACGGTTGCGGAAACCGCGAAACGTCAAGGGAACCTGATTGTTCCGATTGACGTGGTTCGTGCTCGCCCAGTTCTCGCCCCCGCTGGAGTCCTGATAGATTTCCAGGTCCGCAATGTCCGAGGACCGTACGGCCTCGTCAGGCATGGTCCTCCAAACGATCCGAGGGTCGTCCATCCCCGCTATCGTCATCGCGAGCGAACAGTCGCGGAAGAGGACTGATCCCGGGTCGCCGAGATCCCAGAGACCTCCTGGATGCCGAGCTCGACGGGGATTGTGCAGCGTCCAGTCCACCTTCACCAATCCGGTCCCGGCGAAGAAGGACAGGCGAGCATCGAACACACATGTGACCCGTCCCTCGAACCGACCCCGCACTCGAACGGTGGCCCGCACTGGGCCATCGGCCTCCAACTCGACCGACTCGATTCGAGGGCTGGCCTGACGCATCCGAACGTCCGTCAGGACGAACTCCGCTGGCCCCTCCAGGATTTCCTGCCCTTCGATCTCGACGCCGGCCAAGCATGTCCCGTTTCGCCGATCGACCGTGAACCGAGCAACGCCGGTGTTGATCTCGAACCCATCGGCGGAATCTATTACCCGCAGAGCAACGTCAGGCCGCAGCTCGCTGGTCGATTCTAATCGCCAAGAATGCTTACCAGGAGTTGAAGGCCCGATCACGGCGTCGATCAGGACCCATTTCAGGCTCCCGTCCGACCATCGGGCGAGCCCCTCGGCCTGAGTCGCCACTGATTTCCCACCGGGTCCAAACAGGGCGAGGTTTGAACGATCAACCAGGCGTCCCCTGGGCATCGGTAAGCCAAAGGTCACCGGCTGGGGCAAGGCCGAATCCCGGGGGACATCGATGATGAGATCGACTCCAGAAGCCGGTTGATCGCAGCCAGGCCAATCGACCCCACGGTCCTCACCTTCAGGATGGTTCACGGCCAAATCGTTCTGCGTGTCTCCGCTGATCGAATCTCTCATCAATCACGACTTTGTAACAAGTTTGACATTCGAACCAAGATAGCGGTCGGCCCAGCGGGCGAGGACAAGGAGGCTCCAGAGTGTTTGGCCGTGCCGACCGGTTCCGGACAGGTGTGCTCGATAGATGCGTCGAGCCATTTCCTGGTCAATCAACCCACCAACGCGAGCGTGAGGGTCGAGCACCGTGTCTTCGATCATTTCCCGGAGCGGACCTCGGAGCCAGTCGTCAATCGGCACATCAAACCCGTGCTTTGGTCGACTCGCCACCGAGGGGGGCAAAACGTGATTGAAAGCCCGCTTGAAAATCCACTTGGTTGTTCCTTCTCGGATTTTCCAATCCGAGGGAATTGTCGCGGCCAGTTCAAGCAGTTGGTGATCGAGTAATGGCGGGCGGACTTCGAGGCCATGTGCCATGCTTGCCCGGTCCACCTTGACCAGGAAATCATCGGGCAAGACGGTGGCGACATCGGCGGCAATCATTCCTCCGAGCGCATCCCCCCGAGGCGCGGATGCGAACGCATCAACGACCAGGCGTCCCGGATCATGACCGTTGAGGCTGGTGACAAGATCGCGAGCGATCAGCCTGCGTCGCAATGGCATCCGACACTGTGACAGCGTGTTGGCGTAGGCCTGGTCAGCCTCCATCGCCACGTTGGTCAGGAGTGTCTTCGCCCGCAATGGGCGGGGGAGCCAGTCTGCTTTCGGCCAGCGATTGCCGAGGGGTCCCAGCACCGCGTGACGAAACCAACCGGGCAGCCACTCCCTGAGCGTAGACTCCTTCAGGTCGTGGGCATATCGTGCGTATCCGCCAAACGCCTCGTCTCCCCCATCTCCTGAGAGTACGACCTTGACACTCTGGCTTGCCATTCTGGAAACCAGGTACGTCGGGACCGCCGACGGATCGGCAAACGGTTCGTCGAAGTAGTGGGCGAGTTCCTCCAGGAGCTCGACTGCGTCCGGGGTCACGACCTCCTCGGTGTGTTGTGTGCCATACCGCTCGGCCGTTTGTCGGGCGTAGGGCAACTCGCTGAACGATTCCTCCCGAAACCCGATGGAGAAGGTTTGCAGCGGTTCGGTCAGCGCCTTGGAGGCCATCGCAACGATGACTCCGGAGTCCAAGCCCCCGCTGAGAAACGCCCCGACCGGCACATCGGCGATCAGATGAAGCCTGACCGATTCGTCAAGCTTTTCTCGGATCCGTTCGACCCATTCGTCGGGGCCTGGATCTCGATCCGGTTCGAACCGAAGTTGCCAGTAGCGTTTGGGGCTGCGGTCGAGAGACTCCGGACCAACCTCGAGCACATGGCCCGGTGGCAGCTTCTCGATTCCCTTGAGAATCGACTTCGACCCGGGAATCATCCCGAAGGTCAGGTAATCTTCCAGCGCTTCCGAATCAACCGCTCGAGCCACATCAGGACATGCCAAGATCGCCTTCAGCTCCGAACCGAAGACCAGCATGTCCCGATTGCGGTGGAGATACAGCGGCTTGATGCCCAGCCGATCCCTCGCCAGGACCAGCCGTCGCTTCGAACGATCCCAGAGGGCAAACGCGAACATCCCTCGCAGCCGTTCGACGAGGGCAGCCCCTTCTTCCTCGTAGAGGTGGACCAGCACCTCAGTATCGCTCTGGGTCGCAAATCGATGGCCTTTGGCCTCCAGGCTCGCCCTCAGTTCACGGTAGTTATAGATCTCTCCATTGAACACGATCTGTACCGATCCATCCTCGTTGCCGATCGGCTGATCGCCCCCCTCCAGGTCGATAATCGACAACCTCCGATGAACCAACCCGATCCCAGGCTCAATCCAGTACCCATCAGCATCGGGCCCTCTGTGCGACACAGCTCCGCCCATTGTCATGAGGGATTGTCGATTCAAAGGACGTTGAACGCTTCGATATAGAATACCTGCGATTCCACACATTGGCTTAGTTTTCGAGAGCTTTTCGGTTTCGTTTTCGTTTCGAGCATCGTCGTTTCACGAAACGTGGCCCACGATTCCCAGCAACCATCTCAGGCGTTATTCCTCGGTTTTTGACCGCGGAAGAAAACAGCCGATGCGACTCGGTGGCTGCGAGGACTTCGGATCACGAGATAATCAAGATAACGAATCGGTGCAGTCACCAGAGCTGCGGCAATTAACATCGCGTTTGACAAATATCGATTCCCGCTACAACTGTCAGCCCACTCCCGAGCGATCCACACCAACCCACAGCTTGGTCCGATGTGAACCCCGGCATCGAGTTCCTCGAATCCGCGACAAAGGAATCGAAGACCATCGAGTGTAAATCGCCAGTAATCGGTTGGATCAGCGTGATAACCTTGGATGAATGGCACGTCAATATGCGCGATCCCTCCGGGTTTGAGCACTCGCTGGATCTCCCGAACGGCTATCCAGGGATCCTGAACGTGCTCGAGTGTTCCGGTACAAATCACACAATCGAACGAGTCAGACCCCAGAGGCATTCGGTGGATGTCCCCGACAACATCAACACCCTTTACTGGTACCGCGTCGAGAGTCACCACCTTGGTGAGAACTCTCCGACCACCCGCGCCAACATCCAGAATACGTGCACCTTCGGGCAGTGCGTTCAGCGTTTCCTCGAGGTGATTTCGGGGAACAACCGTCGGTCCCGGCAAGTACTTCAAGATGCCTGGAAGTCCCCATCCCATTGCGATCAGCCCTTATGCTATACCGATCGAACCAAAGTTAGCAGTTATCTCGTTATTTCCCAAATTTCCATCACCCATTCCTGCACTTGATGATCCTTCGTGTTGATTCCGATAGCGGATCACTCGAGCCGGAACACCAGCCGCGATGGCGTAGTCAGGGATCGGCTTCGTGACAACCGACCCTGCACCGATCACACAATGCCTCCCGACATTGGCCAATACCACCGAACGGTCCCCAATCCACGAATCAGTCCCAATCGTCACACGAGGCCAATGACCCGGCTGCTCTCGGATCGGTACATCCAGCCGATCGATGCCATGTTGACTTCCCCCATTGACGACCGAAACGTGCGAGCCGAGCAGCACATTGTCCTCCAGCGTCACGTCTCCCAGGCAGCAGTAGAGTCCAGCGTAAACGAATCGGCCCACCTCGGCCGTCGGATGTGAAAAGACGGTGCCGAAGCTGAGACAACTCCCCTCGTCACAACGTGGCAGGACCATGCGATAAAAGGCCCGCCTAAGGTAGACCCCCGTCAGCCCCGGAACCAGGGCAAGAGCCTGCGACCACCCGGGGAACGCCCGGTCCGACCCCATCGCCAGTTTCCCGACGCGGTAGCAAGCGTAGGCGGGCAGGACTGCCAGCGCGGCAAGGAGCTCAGCCAGTCGTTTCGCAACCGCTTTCATCCGACTCCCGAATCAACGGTCGATCGCTCAATCTTGTCCGAGGATTCGCCTCGAAACATTGCTTCGGCCCGGCGACTCAGCACCTCCCAGTCAAACCGTTCCACTGCCCACTCCCGCGCGGACTTGCTCATCCGCGCTCGTCGTGCTCGATCCTTCAGGAGTTCGACCACCTCTCTCGTCAGTTCTCCAGGCTCCTCGCACGAGACCACCAACCCCGTCTCCGGGATTTTCATCGTTTCAGCCGTCCCCCCCGACGCCCCGGCGATCACCGGCTTGCCGCAGGCCTGCGCCTCCAGCAGGACGATCCCGAAACCCTCGATGTCCCGCCCCACGGTTCGGTTCGGGAGGACGAACAGATCACATTGCTGATAACACTCCCGCATGGCATAGTCGTCGAGGCTACCATGGAAGCGGACATGGTGCTCTAGGCCCTTGCTGGTAACCAGTTCGAGGAGCGAGGAGGCACATTCTCCGTCGCCGACGATTGCATAAAGTGCATCGGGAACATCCCGCACGATCTCCTTGAACGCCCGAATCATCACATCGTGACCCTTGCGCTCCTGGAGACGGCCAACCGTCAACACGACAGGCCGATCCCCCCAGCCGAGACGATCCCGCACTCCCGGGTCACGATCCGCTGGCTTAAACCATCCAGTGTCAACCCCAGGATTCATCAGGTAAAGCCGATCTTCCACCAACCCCCACCCCTCCTGGAGCATGCGCAGGGTATTAAGACTATTCGCGATGATCGCATCGGCATTTCGATAGACTCGTCGCATGAGCCAGGCCAGCTCTCGACTCATCTCTGCGTACGTCAATTCCTCGCCGTGTGCATAGCAGACATAGGGCAACCCTCTCGACACTTTCAACCAAAATCCAACCAAACCCTCCGGCAAGCATCGTCCGCAGTGAACCGCACCAACCTTCCGAGCTTGAGCCAGTCGTCCGATCTGCGTAGCCAACCTCTGGTACGCTGCGGCCCCTTTCGGATTCATCACCCCCCAGGTCTCGAAGGTCATGGGTAGCCGAACGATCCGCAGGTCATGACTTTTGTCGAACGCCTCGCACTCCGGACTCTCACCGGCGACGACAATGATTTCCTCACCCGGAAGCCTTCGATAAAGCTCCCAGAACCATCGACCGCTGCCTCCAGTTCTGGGGGGGAAAACCTCAGTCAGCAGAAGAATGCTCATGCTGACGCACCCTTGCCGGAATGGACCAGAACATGGCGGTACTCATCGAGCACCTTCCGAGTATGGGCCTGGAGACTGAACTGTTCCTCGCAACGGACTCTGCCCTGACGGCCGAGACGCGCCCTTAACGACGGATCACGTAGCAGTCGAGACAGGGCCTCGGCCAGACGATCGGACGCGTGGGGAGGGACGAGCAGGCCCGTCTCCTCATGAACAACCATTTCGGGGATTCCCCCGACGTTCGCCCCGATGACGGGTCGGCGGTGGGCCATTGCCTCAAGTGTTGCATTGCCTAACGGTTCGACGTGGGACGGGACGACCGCGAAATCCGATGCCGTGAGCCAGTCCGAGACGTTATCCTGGAACCCAACGAAGCGAGCGGAACAACCCAGGGATCGGGCCAGGGACTCCATCTCGACCCGGTATCGCCCGCCGTCCTTGAGATCATCCCCCACGATGACAAGTGCGGCCCCCGGAGACACCGAATCGTCGAGCAGGGTCCAGGCCCGAATGAGGTCGGCAACCCCCTTGCGCTCGATGACCTGGCCGGTGAAAACGGCAATCGTACGATCCTCCGGAAGGCCAAGCAGCAGTCTCGCTCGACGCTGCCCCTCCGCATTCGGCACGGGCGGGAGCGGTAGCCCGTCATGCACCACAGTTCTCGGGCTTTCGTCGAGTTGCACCGAGTCCGCAGCCATCTCGTCCATCAGGGCCTTCGAGACAAAGAGATGCCGCTCCGCCCCATACTTGTTCATCCAGTCAATCGCCGTACTCCCGAACGGGAAACGGTGATGGCAGATGCGCGGGATGCCCAGCCCCCGAGCGGCATGCGAGACAATCTGATGCGTCGGTAGGTCGTTACTGTGGACCACTTCCGGCGCGAAGTCCCGGATCAGCCTCCTGAGCCGTTTCCTCGCGCGCTCATACTTCAGCCAATGCCATTTATCCGTCAGGAGCATCGGGCTGTAACGACACCTCAGCCCCTCCCGCTCCATCCGCTCCAGCACCTCTCCCCGAGACCCCAGAAGAACGAGCACCTCATGACCTGCCTCTCCCAGGCCAATCGCCAATCGCTCGGCCGCCACCTCGGCGCCACCGACAAACGGGGCCATGCTGGCCAAGCAGATGCGGAGTCTCGCTGGCACGGTCACAGACTCGGAACGAGATTCGACGGTCACGGCATGATTCACTGTTTCGAGTCTACCAACTCCGCGTAAATCCGCCTCAGCCGGGCAAAGCTGGCGACTGGATTGAACTGCTCGACCACTCTCGCCCTGGCTCGTTCACCGAACGCGGCTCGCAGGATGGGGTTCTGAACCAGTTCCCGAACAGCTTCGGTCAACTGAGCGAGGTCTCCCGTCTCGACAATGTAGCCTGTCTCTCCCACCACTTCCTGGACGGATCCACCCCGATAAGCCGCCACGGGGCGCCGGCAGGCCATTGCCTCACAAACACTGTTGCCGAAGGTTTCGTACTCACTGGTGCTGACGAAGATGTCAATGGCGTGGTCGAACGGCTCGATCGGCTCCAGGTTTCCGAGCCATTGGAAGCGACGTCCCAGGTTCTTGGATCGCATCCGGGCCAGAAGTTCTTCGCGGTACGCTTCCTCCCCCAACGGCGCGTCGCCCGCGATCACACCGACTACCCGTTCGTCTTCGTGGGCCAGTTGTGCCACCATATCAATGAATTCTTCCAACCGCTTGATCGGCTTGAGCGCCGAGGCGGTCCCGATCACGATTTCGTTGGGGTGGACTGCCCAGGAAGCTCGAGTGGCTTCACGCCCATCGGCCAGCGTGCCAAACTGATTTAGGTCCAGCCCCAGGTAAACCACCTGCTGGCGATCTTCGGACACAAGACCCGCCACAGCTTCCTCACAATCCGCCTTCTGCTGGTTTGATGTCCAGAGAAGCGCGTCCGGCACCCGTGCTGGCGAGCCGAACACCCACTCGCAAAAAGGCCTCGACACACGGAACCGGACGTGACAGACCAGGGGCCGACGCAACAAACGACGCAGAACCAGTCCGAACGGGTACACGTCGTGCTCGTTGCAGTGAATCAGATCAACGCCTTGGCGACCCGCCCACCACGCCAGTCGAGAAGCATGCCAGGCACTCCTCAGCGGCCTCTTTCGATCCGGCCAGGGCATCGAGTCAATCTGATGCGGGAAGCCACTCACCCTCATCCACTCAGCCAGGTCCCCCTCACGCGGGACAACCGCCATCCCGTTCACCCCTTCGTCCCGGCCTAGTTCCAGCCAGTTGTGCAAGATCCTGGCAGTACTACCGAGGTTCGGGTTGTTGGTGAGATAAAGGACTCTCAAGCAATGCCTCATTCTCGTACGCGAAGAGATTCCGGAAACCTATCCCTAATCGTGAACAGAGCGTTGAAGGTGGTGTCCTATGGTGACTGAACGGCTGGACGATGGAACCATTCCGCCCATGTCCAGACATGATCGGTCAGCCCGGCGACCATCGCGGGGGAACGCTCACGCCAGCGGCACCGATCGTCCTTGATGCGCAGCGTCCGCACGCTCCAGCAGAAGTTGCCGCTGTACATCGTCAAGTATGTCATCGCCTCGTGGACGCGCCAGTCCTTGCTGAAGCGGGAAGTCTTCCGCACCTTCCGGGCGTTGCAACCCCGGTCGGTCCCGTTCTGTCGCTCCACGAACGATGTGTTGACACGACGGCTCGCCGTCGATGCGTCCAATGCCGCTTGCAAATCCTCCGGCGAGCCGAAGACCTGCCGCTGATCCACGGCCACGACGCGTTTTCCCTCGCGGTGCTTGTGGGCCGTGGCATAGACCACCTCCTCGGGCAACCGACGCTCGGCGGCGATCCGGAGGACGGCCCGGCTTCGGCCTCGGCGGAGGCGGGACGGGTTGGCTGAACGCCGTCTCGTAGGCCGGGTACTCGTCGCTGGTCATCAGGGCCGGGGTCGCCTCGCCGGTCCGCCACTTCGCCCCGGCGACCGTGGGCCTCGGCGTTCTCGATCGTCCGGGCACCGGGGATCACCGCCAGCACGAGCTTGTGCTCGGGGTCGTAGGCGACATGGTCCAAGTAGTCGCCGCAATGGTCGTCGCCCGGGTCGTCCGGGTCGCAGTTGTGTTGCTTCTTGGCCACGAAGGCCCACTTCTCATCGAACTGGACCTCGCGGGTCTCGGGGGGAAAAGGCCACGACTTCGTCGTGGGTGTCCCTGGCATGCCGGCCGGCCAGCAGGGCCAACCGGGTGACGGTGTCCTTGTTGACCCCAACCAGCCGAGCGGTCTGGCGGACGCCACAGCCGTCGGCGAGGTGCTCCAGCACCGCCTGGACCTTCTCGCGAGGCAGCTTGGAGTTGAAGAAGGGCGTGCCCTTAAACTCGGAGAAGCGGGCCTTGCACCGGGTGCAATACAGCAGGCGGTGTCGGGCCTTGCCGAAGTGATCGATGACGAGGATGTTCCCCCCGCCCCGTCGGCCGTAGGAGTCGCAGTCGGGGTTCTGGCAGCAGTAGCGAGCGAGGTCGTCCGTCGGAGGCATGGCGCGTCCAGGTCCGATCCGTCTCGGCGAGTTAACTCCTGGACGACCAGTCTACTCATCGCTAGAATCCCATTCAACCTCGGCCGGACACCACCGCGTTGAACTGCCCGGAGAAATTTGATTTTTTAATGTTTAACAGGCACAGTTCTTCATGCTCGATCGAATATGCCCTGTAACCGAGATCGCACAGTCGATGACAGAGATCTTGGGCTGAATGCCCCAAGGGTTGCAGGTAGCGATCAGTGACTTCGACAACCAGATCAGGATGATCTCGCTCGATCTGGCCGATCATTCCCTCGATTGCATGGTATTCCGCACCCTCGACGTCAATTTTCACGAGAGCCACCCGTTGTCCCTGTGGAAGCAGACCGTCGAAACGAGCCGTCCGGACACAGATCGCCTTTCTGCCTCCCTCGACAGGCCGCAGTGAAGAGGTCCCGCAATGGTCTACTGGCCCAGGATAAAACGTCGCCATCGCGATCGGACGCAGCGTCGTCATACAAGACGACGTTCTTGATCCGATTAAGGTCAAGATTTCCCTTAAGTCAGCGTTGGTTTCCGGCATGGGTTCGAATGCGAGGACACGTCCCGAGGCCCCTACGCATTGTGCGGCGAGGAGCGTGAAGAAACCTATGTTGGCCCCAATGTCGACAACCAAGTCACCAGGTTGGAGCAATAGACTTGATCACGAAGGCAGTGTACGGCTCGTAGTCTCCGGAAATAAATACATGCCGGCCCAACCAATCCTGCAGATCGCCCCGAATCAGGAACCCGTGGCGCGTCCGTACCACCCGGTCTTCCTGCTTGTTAAATACCGACCGAGCCAAAGGAAGAGCCGCCCTGTAAAGTCTCCATCACCCACGCTCCCACGGAGAGCGCCGCGTGCAAAAGGCGAGAGTTTCCAGGACGGCTCGATAACCCATTTGACCCATCGTCGTTAGCACTCAATTTCGACAGGGGATGTGAGTCGACAGGCTATTCGCCGTGGAATCCTTCGAAAGTGAAGTACTTCGCCGTCACAACTCGTCGCATTCGGGCCAGGACATAGGTCTTCCAGCACCACGGGTCCCACGGCCAAAGCTGGAGACCCCGCTCAAATGCGGCGAACGCCTCATTCTGCCTGGCGGGGTCTTGAAGCAGCTGATACCCGAGTCGCCAGAAGTAGTCCCGACCCAACCGTTGTCGCAGAGCACGGGCATCCGCCGGAGCGAGTTGAACCTGCTCCCTGAGCGACTCATATCCAGTTACCAACTCGCACATGACTCGGACCGTACGGACGGGATCAGAACTGCCACCCGCAGCCGAAGAGTTCTGAGCATGGACGATGTAAACAACGTGAACATCGTCAAGGTAGGCAAAGCGGTAACCAGCGGCAAGGGACCGGACGACGAATACCTGGTCTTCGCACTCGTTACGAGGTTCAGTCTTGAAGTGGGCCTCATGGAAAACCCGTCTCCGGATCACCGAGTTCTGCAAGCCGCAGTACAAGCCATGCAGGAGCGCACACCGCAGAGTACGTGGATCCTCAAACAACTTTGCCCTGCCCACCGGCCGAGCATGGAGGCTCAGGAATGGCCGCGGCTTGCCGTTCACGTGAAAGGTACTCGCAGCGATCGAGTGACCAGATTCGTGCTCTACCATACGGCAGGCCCCATAAACCCAGTCGATTACCGGATCTGATTCGAGGACTTCGACACTGTTCTTCAAATGATGACACAGCCAAACGTCATCGCTGTCATAGAACGCAACGTACTTACTTTCAGCCAGCTTCAGCCCCGTATTTCTCGCCCCATAAGCCCCCTGATTCTCCTGATAGATATAACGAACCGGCTGCTCCCATCTCCGTGTTTGTTCAGCGACCAGCGCCTGGGTATGATCCGAGCTCCCGTCATCGACGATGATCAGCTCCCAATCCTCGAACTGCTGATCCCGGATCGCCTCAAGGGCATTCGGTAGGAATTGGGCCCGGTTGTACGTCGGCAGGATGATGCTGACTTGTGGTATTTGATTCATCAACTACGGTCCGAAGTGTTCCAGGAATCCGTCTCAATTCGAGTCAATCGATTTCGTGCGATGTTTATGAGCGATCAGAGAGGGGCCAACCCGCGCGAAGAGTTCATAACCTCGGGAGGAGAGGAATGAAACGATAGGAAGCCCGGGGATCTCGGCAAAAGGCACTCCATCTTGTTCAAAAATCAAAATACGGGGACTCCACCGAGACCAATCGAGGCTCTTGAGGATCGACTCGTCCAAGCCCTCACAATCAATGCTCATCACGTCAATCATTTCAACTTCGGGAATCCAGCGAGTTAGAATATCATTCAGGTTTACTACAGGAACATCCCTCTTGCAGACAAGTTGGTGTCCTGCGTCGATTCGCTGTTGTGCAATTTCATCAGAAAACGTATTTAACTCTGACTGTTGAAAACAATAGAATTGCGTCGTCCTCTTTCCATCAGGCGTCACACCGACCGCCAAGCTAATATCGCGTGGCCGATAAAGCTTAAATGCATCAATGCGCCCCGGCGTCGGTTCGATATTGATCCCTCGCCAACCACAACAGTAAAGACGATAGGTGTTCGAGAGATGGACAGGATGATACGCGCCGACGTCTACGAACACTCCTTTTCTTATTCTATGCAAGTTTAACAACGATTTCAGCGCGATATCTTCTCCGCATTGAGAGTATGATGGCTCGCAATAATCGGAGAGGGCGCGAGCAATCGAAGGCCACAGGAAAGCTTTCGCTCTCCTTATGGAGAAATATCTCATCTTATTATCCCTAGCCCGAGCGGCAAATCAGCTCCAATTCGGCCCACTGCTTATAGTAGACCCCAGATTTCGGACCACTCGATAAGTTTTCCTTGAGAGGAACTGATCGAGGACAAACCATGGAACGAATCCGCAAGCGGCACTCACCGGCCTTCAAGGCCAAGGTCGCCCTGCAGGCCGCCAAGCAGGAGGCCACGATCGCCGAAGTGGCCCGGGAGCATCAGGTCCATCCGGTGCAGATCAGCCAGTGGAAGAACCAACTGCTCGACGGTGTCGAGGACCTCTTCGCCGGGGGATCGAGCCAACGAACCCCCGATCCCAAGGCCCTGCAGGGGGAACTCTACGAGCAGATCGGCCGGCTCCAGACGGAGCTGGCCTGGGTGAAAAAACTGGCCTCTGACGTCGCCACGCGGCGGGCCTGAATCGAACCGAAGCATCCGCACCTGAGCATCCGTTGCCAGTGCGAACTGCTGGGCCTGAACCGGTCAAGCTACTACGCCGAACCCGCCCGCGAGTCGGCCACGAACCTGCGACTGATGCGGCTGATCGACGAGCAATCGCTCAGGACACCGTTCTTCGGCAGCCGTCGCAGACGGCCTAGCTGGCCAAGCAGGGGGAGCGAGTCAACCGCAAGCGCGTCGGGCGACTGATGGCCCGGATGAGCCTGGAGGCGATCTTCCCCGGTCCACGCACCAGTACGCGAGACCCGGACCACCTAGTCTACCCGTATCTGCTCCGAGGGTTGACGATCGACCGTCGCGATCTGGTCTAGTCCACTGATATCACGTACATCCGGCTGGATCAAGGCTTCATGTCTCTAACGGCGGTGATCGACTGGTACAGCCAGTATGTGCTCTGCTAGCGGCTGTCGAACACGCTCGACGGCCGGTTCTGCCAGGAGGCGTTGGAGGAAGCCCTGAGCGGCGGTCGGCCCGCGATCTTCAACACCGATCAGGGGGTCCAGTTCACGGCATGTTCATCCACGAGCCGCCTGCAAGACCACGGGGTGGCGGTGAGCATGGACGGCCGGGGACGTGCCCTGGACAACGTGTTCATCGAGCGGCTGTGGCGGTCGCTGAAATACGAGGAGGCATACATCAAGTCGCATCAGAACGTGAGAGAACTCGAAGACGGCCTTGGGGGGTGTTCGCGTTCTACAACCACGAACGGCCCCACCAGAGCCTGGCCTACCGGACCCCCGCCGAGGTCTGCCACAGTGCCAGGCCGATTAGGCCATGAGCGGGAATGCCTGGTCAGAGCATAACGTCAAATCCGGCCCGAGTGGTCTGGACAATGGGGTCCACTTCAGAGAGTCCCGTCGTCAACGACGATCGGTTCCCAGTCCGTCCACCGCTGCTGGGCAATGGCCTCGAAGACCTGCGGCAAGAACGCGATCCGGTTTTACGTCGGCAGGATGACACCGCCCACCGATCGCCCGCCAACACCAAACTCTCTAACATGTTTATTTCAAATAAAACTGTTTTGATATATGTTTCTGATTCATTATTTCTTCAATTAGCTACTAGATCATATAGAATTTCGATTTAACTTCGTTGTAAATTTCGAAATCCTTCTCATAGTACAGCTCAACGAGTCTCTTTAATTTGTCGTTATAATGCTCTTCTGCATTTGCGATCTTTGCCTGATGGTCCCGTGAAATCTCGCATCGTATCCCTGTCTGACGATAAACAACATCCAACCCCCTCGCCAGCAGTTCTTGACACCCAACAAAATCAACCAACACCCGACCTCGGTGATCCAATAAAAACACCGACTGCGGCTTAATATGACGAGCATGATCTCGACACAGCCACACCTTTAATTCTTTAGGGATACACCTGGTTACGAACCAATCGAAATTGCCCATCTTAGCATACCCATTAAAATACACAGATAAAGTCCTTGCAAATGGATTTCTTACAATTGAAAACTTGTAATACTCATCGAATGTTTTTTTCCCGATATATTTTTTGATTTCTTTCGCTGCAAGGTGTTGCAAAAATCTTCTTCCATCGAATCCAAATAATATATCTCTGGCGAGCTGGTTTCCTCCGGAATTGTCTAATCCACAAATTCCTAGACTTTTTTCAATGCTTGTTCCCGCAGTCCTTGGTATATGGACAAACACGATTTTCCTTGCATGACAAACGGGCATTTTGGCAACCTCCGACGATGAATTTGATCAAGTTATTTCATTACAATTGACAACTTTCCATTTCCCACGCACAAGAAACTGCGCTTGACCTTGCTTCGGCATGAATCCCGTCCCAAAATAGTCCGTTTCTTCGACATGAATAGTGATTGCCCGGTCGAGATGATCGATTCGACCAGCCCCAGGAATCGAACAAACGAACGAAAGATTATACATTCCTGGTATCAATGGAACTTCTGGCACATGGCATTCGACAACTCCACGATTTGTCGCACCATTTAAGTTCCCGTGCTGTTGAAGTGACTGGAGAAAGAGTAGACGTTGACCAACCGCAGAATCGACGAAGATACCAAACCGAGGTTCGGGAAGTGATTCCTGAGTTTCATAGTGAATCCGAATTGTCATCGACGATCCGATCGGCAAATATTCGATGTTGTCGCCGTTCGCTCCAAGCACTTCAACAAGGCGTATCACTTCACGGGATCCTGGCACTCGACATAATGAAAGGTTAGCGGCTCCATTTATACCACCAAGTGATTTAAGATACGTTTCCACGACTGTTCGACAGTCGCCCTGATCAACCAGTTCTCCTTGTCGCAAGTAAACTCCTCGATTACAAAGGTTCTGTACCATCGCCATATTGTGACTAACGAACAAAATCGTGCGTCCTGAATTGGCCACATCGTTCATCTTTCCGAGGCACTTGCGTTGGAACTCCGAGTCACCAACGGCAAGGACCTCGTCGACAATCATGATCTCCGGCTCCAGGTGTGCCGCCACGGCGAAGGCCAGTCGGACGATCATACCACTGGAATATCGTTTGACGGGGGTATCGAGGAACTCCTCGACTCCGGAAAACTCGACGATCTCGTCGAATTTTCGGTCGATTTCCCCCCGCTCCATTCCCAGGATGCTCCCATTTAGATAGATATTTTCTCGTCCCGTGAGCTCTTGGTGGAACCCCGTCCCTACCTCGAGCAAGCTGCCGATCCTACCCCGGAACTCAGCCTGTCCGGAGGTCGGCTCGGTAATCCGGCTGAGGATCTTCAACAGAGTCGACTTCCCCGCCCCGTTACGCCCAATGATGCCGACGACCTCGCCGGGCTGGACCTCAAAGGAGATGTCCTTTAGGGCCCAAAAGTGGTTGCGACCAAGTTCCTCACCATCTTCGCTGGCAGCAGATTCCCGACCCGAGAGCTCTCGCAAACGTTTCCAGGGGGCGGCCACCGCGTTTGTGAGGGATTCGCGCAGGGTCCGGTACTCGCCGGTCGGTCGGGCGCCGATGCGGTAGCTCTTCGACAGGTTCTCAACGCGGATGGCGGGTTTCATCGGTCCAGATCGACTCTCTCGTTCCGGGTTCAGGTGGTCACATCGACTTCGTCGGCTTCTGATGGCGCCTCGGAGATGTACGGGGCACCTTCTTCGTCCCAGCGATGCAGCGAGACCAGCTTCAAGACACCCGCGCCGATGATCGCGACATAAAAGGGCGGCTCGACTCCGGTCGAGGGCAGGAACTGGGCTGCGATGATGAAACCGGTAAGAGAAGCGATCACCATCCGGGCTAAGCCCGCATACCAGGGATCAGGGACGAAGGCTCCGGTTCGGGTGTAGGGCCAGAGCCGGACGATACAGAGTCCATAGAAGCTAAGGATGAACAGCATGGCGGGTGCGCCCAGCTCAGCTCCATAAAGGACCCAGGTGGTATGGGCCATCTTGCCTTCGGTGAAGCCAAACTCATGGGCATACAACGTGAAGTGGGCGGGGCCAATGCCGGTCAGCGGATCACTGACCATCGCATCAATACACGCCTTCCAATGATCGATCCGGCTCTTGGCGGATTCATCGAGGTTCTCGTCACCCACGAAGATCGTCGCGAATTCTTCCTGGACCGAAGGCCCGGCGAGCCCCAGGACAATCAGGATGCTCAGGAAAAAGACTCCATAATGGATCGGCCGCTTAGGGATGATGAGGAAGCTCACCAAGCCGACCACAGCCAGGGCGAGCATGCCCCCTCGTGACATCGAGAACAAGACAACGTGGGCCATCAGCGGCATCATTCCGAAGGCGAGCAGCTTCTGCCATCGAACCTTCGACTCCAGCCCCAGGAAGAAGGCCATGGCTGTGCCGATCACCATATAGAGCGCGATAAAGTTATTGTCCCCCGCCCCTCCGAAATTCCATTCATTGGGATTGATTTGGCCTTGATAGTATTGCTGGTTGAACTCGAGTGCGAGGTAGCCCAGACAAATCGCCATGACCCAGGTGACTTGCTTCAGCTTCTCGAGCGAGTCGATCAGGGTGATTGCCGCCAGACAGGGCAAGAGGACCTTTGACAATGGTTCGACCATGAATCGCCAGGCATGGTCCGGATTGGAGCACGCTGATCCTGCGATCACCAGGCAAACCCAGAAGCCGAGCATCGCCGTCACGACCCCCTTGGCCCGCCCGAATGACCACGACCCGAAGCCATGGAGGGTCCATCCCATGAGCAATCCCAGCGCCACGACCAGACTGTATCGCCCCCCTTGCGGCAGGGAGTGGGCCCAAAGGTAATCGGGCCTGAGGATGGCGAACGCGATATAAACAAGCAATCCGATGAAAGGCTTGAACAGCGAGGTCGCCGCTCCACCGTAGGTCAGTAGCAAGGTGAAGATCAGGCCCTTCATCGATGCGAATCCCTTGCCAAGAGATGGGCCTCAGATAATATCCGCAAAGCTCCGCTCAACCCTTCGGAAGTAAAGGCATCCGACCACCAGGAAGATCAGGCTCACCGCGCCGGAGACGGCCAGGGAGTAGAAATCGAAATTGCCTCCCAGCACGGCAACTCGGAAGTTGGCGATCAGGCCGTAGGCGGGATTCAGGGGGAGCACAAGGTGGCTGAGCGAGCCGAGCTCGGAATCGGCCTGCAAATAGATGCTCGGGGTGGCGAACATCCAGAGCTGGACCATGAAGGGAACAACGTAGCGAAAGTCGCGGTAGGCCACCGTCAAGGCGGACAGCAGTGTTCCCACGCCGAGAGCGGCGATCATGAGGCCGAGGAACAACAGAGGGACCAGCAGGATGTTCCAGCCAGGCAGCATGCCGAAGCACAGCATGGCGAGGAGGACCAGGCCGAAGCTGATCACGAAGTCCACGGCCCCTGCCCCGACGGCTCCCATGGGAATAAAGAGACGGGGGAAGTAGACCTTCGTGACGAGGTTCTGATTGCCGACCACGCTCTGACCTGCGGTGCTCATGGCATTGGAGAAAAACGTCCAGGGAACCAGGCCCGCCAGGACGAAGAGGGGATACGGGATGCCGGAGGAGGCCTCGGCGGCAACTCGCCCGAGGAAGAGGCTAAAGACGACCATCGTGGCCAGGGGCTGGATGATCGCCCAGGCCGCGCCGAGCACCGTTTGCTTGTAGCGGACCTTGACATCGCGCCAGGTCAGGAAGTAGAGCAACTCGCGGTAACGCCAGAGTTCGGCGAAATCGACAATCTGCCAACCAGGCCGCCGCGTGATGACCGTGACGGGGGGTTCGTGCTCGGGTTCTACGGAGGCGTGGGTCGGCAGATCGTTCTCTCGTAGAAGCTCAGTCGTCGTGCTCACAACTCCTCCGGTCCGATGCTCGGCGTCGCTCAATCAAGTGTCCTGGGATGAATGGCTGTCCGTGATTGCCGTCGTGACGCTCACAACCGCGATGCTACGTCACTCGGATCCAGGAGTGTGGAGAACGCATTGAGGCAATGCTCCCAGCGATGCGTCTCCTCCACATAACGACGGCCGGCGGCGCCGAGTGACTGGCGACAATCCTCGCGGGAGAGCAAGCGGCTCAGATGCTCGGTCCACTGCGCGGGGGTCGCGGCTTCGAGCAGATGCGTTCCCGGTTCCACCGCCAAGCCATCGATCGCCTGGGAAGACGCCACCACGGGCTTGCTCATGGCCATTGCTTCCAGAACCTTGTTTTGCACCCCTCGAGCCATGAGCAACGGTGCCACCACGACGGCGCTTCGAGCGAGGTGCGGACGAACATCCGGGACAGAGCCGATGAGCTCGACTCCTGGAATCTCGGCGAGTCGCACCACCTCAGCTCCGGGATTACGACCCACGAGCGCGAGACGGGCTGCGGGATGTCGTCGCAAGACGCTGGGCCAGACCTCCCGGCAGAACCAGCGGATGCCGTCGATATTCGGACGGTAATCCAGGGCCCCCACGAAGACACATCGGGAGGGGTCCGATGGTTCAGAAGAGGGCTGGAAATACGAGAGATCGACCCCGTTGGTGACGGCTAGGACAGCACCGTCGCCTTCGGGCTGCAGTCGCCGATAGAGGGCAGCTTCGGCTTCGCTAACCAGCGTGACGGCCCGGGCCCAGCGCGGGAGGGAACGCTCCAGGCGGCGGACACGATCCCCTTCCAGTCGATAGAGCCATGCGCGAACGCCTCGCCCCGCCTCGGCGTAGTCGAGCCATTTTTGACTGTCGACATCGACCAGATCGACGATCGCCGGAACGTCTCGGAATTCTGGGAGTCGAAGGTAAGGCGCGACGCTCGAGGCGGATGCCAGAACGGCTTGAAATCGTGTTTGGCGGCCCCAATCGCGGAGAACTGTTCGTAACTGGGTCGAGGCGAATGCCCCCTCTGAGGCGGTCCGACCGCTGAGCATTGACAATGCGATCTGAGCGCGACGCGTCCAGCGACCAAGAGGGACGATCGCGACGCGATGACAGAGATGTTCTAGCGCCTTGGTAGTTGAGGCAGTAACCGGTTCATCGGCAAGCGTCGCGAGATGAACACGAGAGTGTCGGGCAAGAAATCGGAGCAGGTGATAGTTGCGGATGCGATCCCCCTTGTCCGGGGGATACGGCACCCGATGCGTCACATAGAGGAGTGCTGGAGCATGCTGGGCGGTTTCGGGGACTGCGGGTGTTGATTCCACGTGGAGCGTCACGTCATGCAATCCCCAATTACGGGTACCCACACCATCCCTTGATCAGGCCGGATGGGGCTCCGGGGTAGACTCGACGAGCCCCCGATAGGAACGCTCGGCGATCTCCTGGCTGGGAACCCGGAGCAGGGTCTTCGAGACCCAGAACGGAACGCCCGCCAGATAATTGGCCGTTCCCAGCAGGATTCCCAGATCCATGGCAAGGCTGACATGCTGGATGTAGTACAGATCACAGGCAAGCTTGCGGCGAACACTCTCAAGATCGGTGTCCGGCGGCAGTTGGACCTGAGCAAGGCCGGTCAGACCAGGGCGGACCAGAAGACGCTGGCCATAATGGGGGATCACCTCCTCCAGCGTGGCCACGATTTCGGGGCGTTCCGGCCGAGGCCCAACCAGGCTCATCTCACCGCGGAAGACGTTCCAGATCTGGGGTAACTCGTCGATCTTGAGTTTTCGGAGATAGACCCCGATCGGAGTGACCCGGACATCGCCGCGGACATCGCTCCAACGCGGGCCGGTTTCGTCCTCGCAGCGGTCATACATGGTTCGAATCTTGTAGATCGTGAACGGACGACCGCCCTGGCCAAGACGGGTTTGCGTATAAATCACCGGGCCGCGCGAGGTCAGGCGAACGCCCAGCATCGCCACGAGCATGATCGGAATCGCCGGAATCAGCAGAAGAAGCGTCAGCACAACATCGAGCAGTCGCCGAAACACCTGATACCATCCCGCAGACGGGACCTGGATCGTGTCGAATTCCGAGGATCGGATCTCGAAGACATTGCTCTTCTGGGCATCATCGTTTTTCATCAACATCCCTCCGAAGCCTGCTGGGCACAGGGGTTTTATTCTAGGATTCGAGTCTCAACTCATATTAGCGGCACGAACACGCACACTAGAAGCTATCAGGTCATTATGATTTCTCCTGATCAAAAAGCGCTGCGTCAACGACAGGAATGAGCTCTTTCATGAATTCCATTCGTTGGCTCGCTTGCTCGCTGCCGTCTTCATCGGCCGACGCATCTCGCACCACATAGAGCTTGTAAAGATGCCGTTGGGGAGCATAGGCGAGGCGAGGGTTCTCGGGGGCCTGCCAACCGTCACCGGCATTCCAGGCCCAGCAAATTTCGAGGCGCTCGGGAACGGCCGCCTGCTCCTTGACGAACAGATTCCGCCAGAAGTTCGCCGTCTGGTTCGCGCCGAGCTCGAGTTGTTCCGTCAGGTTGGCCGATTCGGCGTGAAACCCTGCCCCTCCGTAGCACCATTCGGGGGTATGCGCGGCGATCGGACCGGGTCGACCGCAGACGAGCATCACCGTGTAGGTCTGGCCCGCGGCATTCGCGTAGCGACGGACGACATAGCCGGCAATTTCACCAATCTGGACTGCCTGAGGATCGAGTTCGAAGTCGTACGCCTGCCATGAGCCGATCGTTTGATCGATTCCCTGGAGCCGATCCACCGCCTGCTGGAGCTCTTGCGAGGCTCCCCAGCGACCACTCAGATCGCCATGAGCCCAACCGGCCAGTACGATGAGGATCACTGCAATTGGGAACGCGAGGAAACGCATGACGGACTCCCAGAGGCGACTCAATCGGAGCATGCTCATCCTGCCGAGGCAGCGCCCTGGCTTGTGGTCGAGCCTGACGCACCTGAGCCGTAGCTGTAGGAATACGCATATTGAGACCCGTACAGGTCTCCCTGGACTCCCGTCATCACTGCGCCGAAGATCGGAATGCCCACCGATCGGAGTCTATCGACGGCGGCCTGGACCTTGGGAACGCGGCTCGCACTACGAAGGACCGAGTAGATCGCTCCATCGACGTTCTGACCCACCAGCAGGGCGTCGGCCACGGGTATAACGGGGGCGGTATCGACGACCACGAAGTCGAACTGCTCACGGAGCTGGCGGAAAACCGCCTCGGCCCTGGGTTGGGAGAGGGCCTGGATGGACCGCTCATCCACCGCGCCGGCGGGCATGATCCAGAGATCGACCGCCGGCGAGGGGTGAATGGCGGCCTCAACATCGGCTTCTCCTCGCAGGAACTCACTCAGGCCGGGTGCCTCGGCAATGTCGAAGAGCCGATGGACATCGGGCTTCCGCAAATCACAGTCGACCAGCAAGGTCCGGCGACCGGCCCGGGCCAGGCTTGTGGCCAGGTGGCTGGCCAGTGAGGTCTTCCCTTCGGCCGCTACGGCGCTGGTGATCATGACCGATCGGACCGAGTCGGTCGCCGACGCCCGCAGCAACAGGGTCCGCATGGCGTCGACCGACTCCAGCAACATGCTCCGCCACCGCGTGCTCGACTCTTCTTCAGCAAATGCGGCTTGTCGTCGGCGTGCCGGCAAGGCTGGCAGGGCTCCAACCAACCGGAGCTGCAGTTCGCCCATGATCGCGTCAACCGTGTGAATCCGACGGGTGCGGTATTCGAGGAAAGCGACCCCGAGTAAGGCCATCCCAAAGGCACCCATCCCGGCCATCCCGGCCATTTTCGGTCGTTTATCGTCCTGAAGCCGAGGGTTCTCCGCCTTCTCGGCCAGGCGCACGCGCTCCGGAGCGTTCAGTTCGACATTGAGAGCTTCGACCTCACTCCCAATCCGAGTGGCCTTCGCGTCGATCTGTTCCAGCTCATCCCGGACCTGGTCGAGCATCCAGGTATCCTGGTTGATTTGCTGCCGTTCGACATTCATCCCCTCGACGCGTGTGCGGGCCAGATGCTCCAGTTCCTCGAGCACACGTAGTTGTTCCTTCATGACGTTCACGTCATTGTGACCAGCGGTTGAGCCAACGGACTGGGACTGCTGGGCAAGCTGCATGCGGAGCTGGGTCGCGTATTCCTCCCGTGCCTCCTGAAGCCTGGAGATGTCTTGTTCAAGACGGCGGATGGCCGGATCACTCGGCCGACGAATCAGCCGTTGTTGTTGCTGAAGCCGATCCACCCGACTGGCAATTTCAGCATCGTACTGGGCGATTGTGGGATTTTCTGCCACCTGAGCCTCGATCGGCAGGCTGGACCCATGACGTGCCATCGGTTTCGATCCGGAGGGTGATTCCTCGCGAACCGCGATTTGTATCCGGAGACGCTCGATCTCCCGACCGAGAGTGGCAAGGTCTTGCAGCGCGAGTTCGCGACGTTCCAGCAGCAATTGTTCCGAGAACTGAATCGTCTCGCGGTCGTTCGAACCGAGCTGTTCTGACAGAGCCTTGAGCTCCTTGCGCTTGCTTTCGAGCCGCTTCTGATAGTCGGTGTAAATATCCTTCAGTTGCTCGTGATGAGCCCGGCGTTCCGTTTCGGTTTTGTTCAAATGTTCGCGGAGATAGGCATCGCTCACCGCATTGACCAGCACCGCCACTTCATTGGGATTGGGTCCGGTCATGGCGATCCGGAGCACTTCACCCTTGTAATTTGCCTGGATTTTCTCTTCGAGCCAGGCAATCGGGTCGGGATATCGCTCATCGAGCTGTAACGGGGTCACCGACTCATCATTCAGGGCGGCATTGAGTATTGTGTGGCTCTTGAGCAAGGTCAATTCGGTCTGCTGATAGGTTGCAAAATTCGCCTGCGCCTCGCCGGTTTCGAAGATGATGTGCGGTTGCTGTCCCGCCACGAGCAAGAGCGCCTGGGCCGAATATTCCGGAGCCGGCAGGATCTTCAGGCAGGCCCCGGCGGCCGCGGCGGCAAAGACAACACCGAGCGTCACCGCCAAGACCCAGCGGTGACGCAACGCCTTGAGCAGGTCCAGGGCATTGGGCATCCCGGTCGACGCCGGTGCCACCGGTCGGCTCGGTCGCATCCCCCGCTCAGCCAAGTTCTGAGAACGCAGGGCGGGGGCATCGGATTTCGGCCGGGGGGCCGGGATCGCGGGTGGGCGGTCGTCCGGCATGGTCATCGAATTCCCTCTCTCATCAACGTTCGTCGAACTTGCTCACTCATGAGGTCGGATGATCGCGCCGGCTGGCGTTGGTGATAATCGGGGCCAGTGGCGGGGGTCGGCGTTCCTTACGTGCCTCGGCCGAGGTGCGCGTCGCAGGACCGACCTCGACCGGAGCAAGCCGCCCCCGCTGGCTATCAGCGGGGTGATCCTCGACAAAGGCGTGGGAGAGAAACCAGAGTTCCACTCCCAGCAAGAGCAACGCCAGCGGGATCATAAGGAAGCCGGCCAGGTCGTGATACACGAAGCTGGACAGCTCCTCGCCAACCGTCTCGCTCAGGATACCGGTCACGGTGATGCGAGCCACGTTGACAATCAGGGCGATCGGTACCGCACTGGCAATGATCACGAGTTTGTCGAGCCAGGGCCTGTCGATCAGGATTGCCACGCCCGTCGACAGCGCGAAGAAGAGGAGCATCATGCTCAGGCCGCTGCACGCCTCGGCCACTCCGAGGGTCGACTGCGTCATGCGGATGATGTTGCCTTCCCCCACGGCCGGAAAGCCGACGGTTTGCAAGACAAACGTGCTCGCGATCGTGGCCAGCCGTTGCAATGGCCAACCAAGGGCCATCTCCAGGCGGAACGGCAGTGGCACCATGAAGAGCAAGAACGCCACTGCGGGCCACGACCATCGCAGGGCCTTCAGGCCACCCACAAGGGCGAATCCACCGGCGATGGTCACTATCAAGGACACCGCATCGAGCCAGTCGTTGTACGCATACCCGGCGGCGATCTTCAATCCGGCTCCTAGCCCAATCAGCGGGACTCCCAGCCAGCTCATGCGGAGCTCGCCCTCCTTGATCCGGTCGCGACGCAACCAGAGGAGCACCGCGGCGAAGGCGGGCACCAGATAGCCATGGGCGTAGCGCGGGTCATAGGTCCACCGGTCGACCATGATGGTCAGGATCGGCAAGTAGGCCCAGACCAACGCCGCACTGATCCCCAGGACGGTAAGGAGTGGCACAACCGTCGAGGAGCGGATGGGAAGACTCGTCGTCCTCGATTCCATGGTGTCGTGAAACTCCCTGGATTTACGCGGTTCCTGGTTCAACGCTGGCGGCATTCCCAAGGTTGTCTGAGTTTCGCGTCATCAGGGCACACTTCGTGCCCGTGGGTTGCGCGGCGATCACCGGCCCCATTGAAGGCGCACCATGACCGTGTCACCGAGACGGTCACAGCCTTAGCTTAGGCCATGATGTCTCTTTCCCTGTGATTCATACAGCGATCATCGCTGCAGTTGCGTTGCTAGAGAGCACTCAATGCAATGGGCCGACATCAATTCGACCGTGTTCAATACCTTTACCCGTACTCAACTCGACCGTACTCAACACCAGGGAAAACGTTGGGGGCTCTACTCAAATAGTCCGATGGTTTGCCATTGTGACGCCCCGCAGACCACCACGTCAACAACCAATATCTCATTTCCATAAATAGGTTTTATTATGACGTCGATTCCGCCAAACAGCCGCCAACTAATTCCACACAGTACCACCATCAATCTCGCCATTCTCCACGTCATCCAGGGAAAAAGTTGTCTTTCTCACAAAACATGAAACAGAAATATCATTAAACATTGAATACAATGATTCCCTTGAACTACGCCATCGATTTCCGTGTCGCCCATGACCATTTTCCTCATGAAACGCATGATGCAATCATCGTCACGACCCATCTTGAGGTACTCGCAATTCGCGAAGTTTTGAAAACGAGAAATTCAGGCGCTGCTTTTCATGACAACCTCTGATACGCTTTGTTATCCTAAAAAAAATTGGGGAAATGATGGCAAGCGGTCAGGTGGCGCTCGAAATTTGGTCCCTGGGGTACGGAGTTGAGCAAGGTCTCTTGCCAATAACCAACGGGTGAATTGAGTCCCGTTCGTTCGGACACTCACCTCAAAACGGCTGTTTGCGTTCTAGACTTTCATGTTGACGAATTCGGAGTTGGTATCCATTCTGCCGCGAATCTCGCGTGTCCCCCCCCAAAGACCTCGGTTTCTACTGCGACGTGATGTCCCGTCGCAGGTCACCCATTCCGGTCAGGGTTTGCGAGGAACGACCTCATGCTCGACGAGAAGTCGCTGCGTCGCCCGGATTTCATGGAGGGGATTGCCCTTCGCCTGGCTGATGGTGGTTTTTGGACCGTACCCATGCCTCCCCAGGGCCTTTCGACATCAAAGCCTCTCACTGCGGCTCGAGGTCGCACCCTGGAATCCTTCGGTCCACGTTATCTTGCCCTACTTAACGCCGTGCGAGACGCTGAGGACGATACCGAGGTTCTTCGCTTCGAGCTGGCGTTGGCGATCTGCCTCCTCCGGCAGAACTATCAGCTCGATCCCTCGACCCTCGCAAGCTTGTTGAGCTTTACTCACAAAGATGATCTGACCCGGATGCAGCGCAGCATGTCTGAGGTTGCCTCAGCCCACCTTCGGGCTGTGCCGCCCCCTGAAGAACAGCCCCATCGTGCGTCTGAAGGTCGAGTGTTCCAGTCGTCGAGGGCCCGCGTATTTTCTACCTGAGCAGATTGCTTCAAGGGATCCGGCTGTCCCTGCGCGAAGCATCCTGGCTTTAAAACAAATCAACCGGTTCATTGCTCTTCCAGGGAAGAACAACGACGATGAGATCATCGGATTGTGATCGTCCTGGATCCGGAGCGCGATCGTGTCGGAGGTAGCCATCCCCGGAGATGATGGGCAAGGCAAGCCGTGCGTGCTGTTTGTCGACCTCGACGGAAGTCTTGTCACAACCGATTTGCTGTTCGAGCATGTGTTTGTCCTGATCAAGCAAAAACCCTGGTGCGCTCCCCTGCTCCTCTGGTGGCTGCGTCTTGGCAGGGCAGGTCTGAAGGACGAGGTGGCTCGTCGGGTGACCATTGATCCGACGACCTTGCCGTACAATGACGCCGTGTTGACGCAGATCCAGCAACTTCGAGACGACGGGACTCTCCTGGTCCTCGCCACCGCCGCCCCTCGGGCCTGGGCCGACGCGGTGGCAAACCACCTCGGACTTTTCGAGGCCGTGCTTGCGACCGAGCCGGGCCGCAATCTTAAGGGTTTGGGCAAGCTCAACGCCATCCGGGCCTTCTGTCGTGATCGTGGTCTGGTCCACCTCGATTACCTCGGCGATGCGGCTCCCGATATCGTCATCTGGAGCAATGCCCGCCGCGCGTATGTCGTCTCCCCCTCTCGCCAGCTCGTGCGACGGCTTCAAAAGCATCTCCCACCTTCAGTCGAGGTTTGTCTCCTCGGACCTTCGCGACGCCCTCTCCTCGCAGCCATCAATGCCTTGGAACCTGCAGGTTGGTTGAAAAACCTGCTGGTTTTCCTCCCCTGGGTCCTCTCCGGAAGGTGGAATGACCCTTCGGCCGCGGGTTCAGTAATCCTTGCGTTCCTGGCGATGGGTCTAGCAACCTCGAGCGTCGGAATTCTTCAAAGCCTGATGGAGCTGGCAACGGATCGATTGCACCCGATTCGACGCCAGCGCTCGTTTGCCTCAGGACAGCTCCCACTGACCTGGGGTCCCCCCATGATCGTCGGCCTGATGTCGGCTTCGCTCCTGCTCGCCGCCACGACCCTCCCGGTCACGACTCTGGCTGCCGTGATCGGCTTCGGATCGCTTGCAATGATGGCCGCGATCTTGATTCGGGAATCCTCTTCCCTGGGAATGCTCATCACCCTCCTTCTCGATTTCCTGCGGCTCCAGGTCGGCGCGTCGGCCCTTCACACCGAACCAACTGCCGCGATGATCATCATTGTCACCGCCTTGTCCTTAACGCTCTCCGGATTGCGAAGAGCTTCGCCACCGTCCCAGGCCACTCCCCACCATTCTCGCCCGGCGTCCTGACATCCGACTCCCGGGGGAGGAAGTCTCCCGATCTGCCCTGCCCCGACTTTCAGCCTTCCGGGGAACAAAGAGCCATCCTGGAGATCCGACCGTTGAGGGAGGAACTCCTCCCCTGATTCCCGCAGTGTGTCCGACCATCGGGGGAGGATTGTCCGACCTTCGAGGGAGGAGTTCAGCCGCGATCTGGTGACCTTTCGCAATGCATGTCCGACCTTTGAGGGAGCGATGACGACAGAAGATCCGACCCTTGAGGGAGGATTCCCAACGGGGGCCTCCTCGGCATTCTCCGACCATTGAGGGAGGGTAATCCGACCGTTGAGGGAGGATCCTCACGACCATTGAGGGAGGAATGTTTTAGGGACAACGACCAATGAGGGAGGACCTTCACGACCAATGAGGGAGGATTTCACGACCAACGGGGGAGGATTTCACGACCAACGGGGGAGGACTCTCCGACCATTGAGGGAGGGTTGTCCGACCATTGAGGGAGGAAATTTGCCATAAGTCATTGTGGCGTATAGGCTATTTTTCGGGTAACTCTTATAACTCTTTAACTGGTGTAACTGAGTAACTAGAAGTTGCTGTCTCCGAATTGATTCAGAGAAAAGGGGACCAGGCGATGCGCGACGAGGCGCCGAACGAGCAGATCGAGGCGGTGCTCCAGGACCGGGGAACCGGGGGGCGGGATGAGATGAACATCGCCGAGTTCCCGATCACGCTCTTGGCCGACCGCGCGCCGAGGGGTCAGCGTCGGATTGAATACTCCGACCGCATCTTCGACCCCGGGACCAATCGGGAAATCGATCGACGGCTGGTCATCAGTGCCCCGGAGGAATACGGCCTGCCGACGGCGATTGACGATGACGTGATCTTGGCGTTGATCCAGCTAACCCGGCGGCAGAACGGCTTCGCCAGACCGGAAGTGCATTTTACAAGGCTTCAGCTGATCGACCTGCTCGGATGGCCGGACAAAGGGCGAAGTTACGATCGGATCACCGCCTCGCTCGACCGATGGGCGAGTACCTATCTGAAGTATGAGAATGCCTGGTGGGACAACGAGGGGCGGCGCTGGACGAGCGGCGGCTTCCACATCATCGACAGCTACAAACTTGGCGACGGCCGGGCTCCCGGGGGGCGGGCCTCACGGTGCCGGGTGGTCTGGGGAAGGGAATTCTTCAAGAGTTGCCAGGCCGGTTATCTGAAGGGGCTCGATTACGATCTTTACATCCGGCTCACGAGTCACCCGGCGCGGCGGATGTACCGGTTCCTCGACAAGCGGTTCTATCACAAGTCGGAGTGGGAGTTTGAGCTCAAGGACTTCGCCTTCGAGCACGTCGGTCTGAGCCGGACTTACCGCGATGCCGGCAAGATCAAGGAGAAGCTCCGCCGGGGGATCGAGGAACTGGAACAGGTAGGCTTCTTGGAGCCCTTGCCGCCGGACGAGCGGTTTCTCAAGCAAGGGCGAAGGTGGCTCATCCGGATGGCTCGAGCCCGCGAAGAGGTAATCGCTGTCCCTCCCTCGGAGGTCGGAGCCGATCCGGTCGTTCAACTCTTGATCGACCGAGGCGTCTCAGCGGCAACGGCCGTCGACTTGGCCGAAAAGTACCCAGCCGAATCGATCGCCCGTCAGATGGAGGCGCTCGACTGGCTCGTGGCACGAGAGGACCGCCGCATTCGCCTCAGCCCGGCGGGCTACCTGGTCGAGGCGATCCGGAAGGATTACGCCCTGCCCCGAGGTTTCGCCACCCGGGCGGAGCGCGAGACGAAGCGTCGGGAGGCCGAGGACCTGTTCAGCCAGGCTCACCAGGACCGCCTCCGTGAGCGTGAGCGGGTCTCCCAAGAGCGAGCCGCCCGTCAGGCGATCGACGGCTACTGGGAGGCCCTGAGTCCCGACGATCGGGCCCAGATCGACGCCCAGGCCCTCGATGCGGCCGATCCCGAAGTGGCCGAGGCGTACCGGGCGATGACCCCCGCCTCGCTCCGGGCGGTCTTCTTCCGGGACAACATCCGAGAACCGTACTTGCGGACCCTACTGGCCGATCAGGTCACATCGTGACTACAGGTCCGAGAACAAATCCGGAGTTGGGTCCAGAGGTCCGACCTTCACGGGTTTCACTGAGCCAAGTTGAGCGTCATTGATCTTGGAACGAGGAGGGAAGACCGGTGCTGCTTGCCGTCGTGATGACGCTCAGAAGACCCCCGCTTCGATGAGGAGTCGCCGGAGCTCGACCCGATCTGAATGGTTTATCGCGAGCACTTGGAGCGTTGTCCGTCCCACGGCTGTTCTGGCGACAATGACTGGTCCTGCCCACGCGAAGTGCGAGCCCCACCGATTCCGGCGCGGGTGAAACAACGGGGTCAATTTCCGGCTCACCGGGTCGAGCCCCGCGATGTTTGGGCCTTTGTGGAAATTGCAGTGAGGGCAGCAGAGCGCCAGATTGTCCAGGGTTGTCTCGCCCCCGTGCTGCCGGGCGATGATGTGGTCGATGGGGAATGTGAATTCGGAGACGAAGGAGGGGAGCCGACAATATTCGCAGCGGTGCTTGGCTCGCTCCCTGACGTTCCGCTCGAGCGAAGCATTCATGAGGCATCAGGGCTCTTGCCCGGCCTGCTTTAGGGCGAGGATGGCCTTGGCCCTGAGCAGCGAGAGCACGGTGTCAGCCTGGATGTAAGACTCAAGTTCGTCCCGTTCCTCACGGGTGAGGTGTCCCTCCTGCTGCTTCTGGAGAAGGTCGAGCATGCGCTGTTTGTCCTGGTCGCGAATTTCCAGGCTGAGGAGGAATCGCGCGGCCTCGGGCGGGACCGGACCGCCCTTGGTTTCCAGGGCACGGCTCAGGATCGTAACGCCGGTCGGTTTTGCGGTCGCGGATGGAGGCTGCATCGTCGCTTCTCCCACAGAGGTGTTCGGTTCCATCCTACCACAGATCACCGCTCTTGCGGCCGAGATGAGGTCCGGCTTTCCCTGCCCTGGCCTGCTCTGCCTTGCCCTGCTCTGGCGGCAGTTGCCGTTTCAGCGGAGGCGTTGCGCCGTCGAGGTCATCCAGTCCACGGTTCTGCGAAGGCCTTCCTCAAAGTCGATGATGGGCGTGTAGCCAAGCCCCTCGCGAATGGCGGTCAGGTCGGCCTGAGAGTCGCGGACGTCACCTTCGCGAGCCGGGGCAAACTCAGGGCTGATGGCGGTGCCGAGGGCGGCGTTGAGGTCATCGACGAGTTCGCGCAGGCTGATGCGCCGTCCGGTGCCAACATTGTACACGGCTCCACCGAGCGGACGCTCCGATCGCAGGGCGAGCAGGTTGGCGTGCACGACGTTGGCGACAAAGGTGAAGTCTCGGGTCTGATGACCATCACCGTAAATCGTTGGGTTTCGTCCCTCGGCCAGGGCACGCGCGAAGAGGGAGATGACACCGCTGTACGGGCTCGACGGATCTTGTCGGGGGCCGAATACGTTGAAGTAGCGGAGGCTGACCGCGTCGAGGCCCATCGTTTTCGCGTAGACGCTGACATAGTGCTCGCCTGCGAGTTTCCCCGCGGCGTAGGGGCTTAAAGGGTGAGGGAACATCCCTTCGTGCTTCGGGAGGATCTCGGTGTCGCCGTAGGCGCTGCTGGAGGCGGCAAAGACCACCCGTCGCACCGTGCCGGACAGCCGGGAGGCCTCCAGCACGTTCAGGGTCGCCGTCGGGCCGCTCGCATGCGACAGGAGTGGTTCTCGGATGGATCGGGGAACGCTTGGGATCGCGGCCTGATGGAGGACCCCGTCAGCCCCTTCCACTGCTCGTCGGCAGATCTCGAAGTCGGCCAGATCACCTTCGATCCATTCGAAGGCGTCTTTCAGGTGCTCGAGATTTCCACGATGCCCGGTCACGAGGTTGTCGACGACCCGGACACGATCCCCTTCGGCCAGCAAGGCTTCGACCAGATGGGAGCCGATGAATCCGGCTCCCCCGGTGACCACGATCAGCTTTCCCGAGGGATGCGACATCGACTTGGCTCGCTTGTGTTCACAAAGGAGGGGGCATTGCGTTCACCGTGCCCTGCCGGCGTAGTGACAAACGACAACGGTACTCAATGATGAGGAGCGTTCCGAGGGGCCGCCACCCCTTTGGTGTGGCCTCCCGTTGCCAGGACGTAACGCGCGAGTCTTGGTCAGTGAACGGAACGGCCTGACGGGCGTGACTCCCCTGCTCTGTCTCCTGCGCCGGTGGTGCTGGTGATCTCAACCCGCAGTGAGGTGATCACCCGGTGATCACCTCCTCAAGTCCCTCGCATTTTGGATCCCCTCCAAGACGCAATTCCCCCCGAATGCTTTGCGGTCCTGGATCGCCCCGCCAGGGCGCGATCACCCGGTGATCGCACCCTGGGGGCGGATGGCGAGATCAAAAGGAAGGCAGGGTGATCACCCGGTGATCAGAAGGATCCAGGTTCGTGGTGAGATGGTCCAGGCCGCGTTCAAAACGCTTCACGCAGGACCAGAGTTCAAGGCGCGATCACCGGGTGATCAAGGCGCGTTCCGGTCACGATTGAGGGGCGGAGTTGGAGAACTGCCAGGGACCTGAGAGCAGCCGTCATTGGAAGATCGAACGGGGGTGATCACCGGGTGATCGCGCTTCCGGAGAAGGACTTCATGAGCGGCGCGGCGACGGTCGATACCAACTTCGGAAACCCGAGCAAGGGAAGGAGCGCATGATGGCCATTGTGGCGATGGTGAATCAGAAGGGGGGCGTGGGCAAGTCGAGCACCACGATGCATCTGGGAGGAGCCCTGGCCCGGCGAGGGCTCCGGGTCCTGGTGGTCGACAACGACGCCCAGGCGAGCCTGACCAAGGGCTTGCTCGGCGACGAGTCGGCGAGGTCTCTTGACCCGGTCACGACCGTCTATGCCCTGTACGCCGGCGTCCCGACCCCGGAAGACCTTCTTGTCCGGGCAACCGACTTCGACGGCCTGGCGCTGCTGGCCGGCTCTCCCGCGTCGATCAGCTTCAACGTGCCGGACCCGCACCTGATCGACCCTCGCGAACAGGCGGTCCTGCGCGACGCCCTGCGACCGATCGCCGAAGGGTTCGACGTGACCCTCATCGACTGCTGCCCGAACCTCCAGCGGGCGACCTGGTCGGCGCTGCTCGCCTCCGATGCGGCCCTGATCCCGACCATGCCCGAACTGTTCGGCGCACAGGGGCTGGCCGAGGTCCGCGACTGGGTCGCCCTGGTTGAGCAGACCTGGGGTCGGTCGCTTCCGGTTGCCGGGGTCTTGATCACCATGTTCAACGGCCGTCGGGCGATGCACCGGACCTTTGCCGAACTTCTGGCCGACGGATGCCCGGAGCTGTTCGAGGCGACCGTGCCCGAATCGGCCGACTTCCCGGAGGCAATCGCCGCCGGCAAGCCGATCCACTACCACAAGGCCCGGGGCGCGGCGGCCAAAGCCATCGACGCCGTGGCCAACGAACTGCTCACGAGGCTGGCCGATCTGGGCCTGAGGGCGGACACGGACGAGTCGGACGACCTTTCGAGCAAGGAGGCCGCCTGATGAGCGCCGAGCCGTCGAAGGCCGACAAGGCCAAGGAAAAGACTCTCGCGAAGTACGGGGCGTCGATGAAGTCGAGCCTCGGCTTTAATCGCACGCCCGGTACTCCAGCCGGTATGGCCCCGCCAAGCGGGGTTGTTGGCGCTCGGATGACAGGAGTCATCAACGACCGGGAGGCCGCGGTCATCGGGGTCGATCGGATCGTCTCCGATCCCGATCAGCCGCGTCGCGAGTTCGATGATGAGGCTCTCGATCGGTTGGCGGCCTCCCTCAAAGGTCGGGGACAGCTCCAGAACGTCGTCGTGTACTGGTCCGAGGATCTCGGGTCGTATGTCCTCGTCTCCGGAGAGCGCCGGTGGCGAGCCGCCCGGCGGGCAGGGCTGACGACCCTGCGGTGCAAGATTCTCGACCGCAAGCCGGACGACTCGGATCGCCTGTCGATCCAGCTCGTCGAGAACTGCGTCCGGGAAGACCTGCGACCCGTCGAGCAGGCCGCAGCCTTCCGAGCCTTGATGGAGGCCAACGGCTGGAGCACCCGGCAACTGGCCGACGCCCTGAACATGGCCCAGGCAAAGGTCGTCTACGCGCTTGGCTTGCTCGACCTGCCGGAGGACCTCCGCGATCGCGTCGACCAGGGGGAACTCGCTCCTCGAACTGCCTACGAGATCGGCCGCCTTGACCGTCCCGAAGACCAGCGAGCCCTGGCCGATCGGGTCGCCCTTGAAGGCCTGACCCGCGACGAGGTCGCCGCCGAGGTTCGAACTTCGCGCGATGCGGCCGACGACGCGACAGGACGTCAGACCTCTCGCAAGGCCGGGACCAGGAGCAAGGGCAGGGGGGGGGCGGCCTCCGGTTCCAGGGGCAAGGCGTCCGTCCGACTCCCGACGACGAAGGTCTTTCGCGTCCCCGGGGGGAGCAAACTGACGATCGAGAAGGCCCGGGGGCTCGACGCTGAGAGCTACCGCGCCGCGGCTCGATTGCTGCTCGAACATGCCGATCGGCTCGATCCCCCCAGCAAGGCCACCGCGCTGGCGGCGGGCTCAGCGGCCCAGCCCCAGTCCCTTGCTGAGTCTCAGCCCGACGTGGCGGCCTGAGCTTCGCCTCTCGGCTCCCTCGATGCTGAGGGGGCCGTAAGGCTCGGCGGGAAGAAGACGAAAACACGACCGAACAGAGTGCAGCTTCTCGCCCAAATGACCACGCTGGCCCCCCACCTCCGTGAGCGGGATCCGACGAATAACACCGCGATGACGCAGCCGGTTGACGCCAAACCAGGCAGCGGTTACGTTCCAAGCGTTTCCAGGGTTGCGTCCATGCGTGATCGCTCAGGCTTTCTTCCGCTCGGCGAGTACCTCACCAACAAGGATGCGGCTCGTTTCCTCCAGGTCACTCCCAGGACGCTGCGCAACTGGGACCGAGCCGAGACGCTCACGCCGAGGCGGTATCCGATCAACGGTTACCGCCTTTCTCGTCGCGAGGATCTGAAAGCCTTGCTCGAACAGGTTGACCGGGGCAGCGGGCCTTCTCGCGCTCGTTGATGGCGGTTGCGTGATTTTCCCTGAGGCTCCACTCCATGACGACTCGATCGCAGCCTTCCGGATCGCAGGAGGAGAGCCGCGTCGATTGGCAGTTCCGAGTCCTTGCCGAGGCGATTCCGCAGATCGTCTCGACCCATCGTGCCGACGGCTCCTGCGATTACATCAACCGCCGCTTCCTCGAATTCACCGGACTGACGGTCGAGCAGACTCTCGGCTTCGGCTGGCTCAGCGCGATTCACCCGGAGGACAGGGATGAGTGCCTGGCTCGCTGGAATCGAGCGGTCGAGCGGGGCGAGTCGTTTAAGATGGAATACCGATTCCTCCGGCACGACGGCGCCGCCCGCTGGTTTCTTGGCCGGACCGAGCAGTTACGAGATCATAAGGATCGGCCCGTCCACTGGTTCACCACAGCCACCGACATCGACGATCGCAAGCGGGCCTCCGACCAGGCGATGCACCGTGATCTGTTCACCCGACGAGTCCTCGATAACCTCTTTGCGTTCGTCGGGGTACTGGAGCCTGATGGCACCTTGATCGAGGCCAACGAGGCCCCACTCCGCGCCGCCGGCATTTCAATCGAGGATGTGAGAGGAAAGAAATTCTGGGATTGTTACTGGTGGAACCACTCGGAACAGGTCCAGCGGCAACTCATGGAGGCCTGTGGTCGAGCCGCGCGAGGCGAAACAGTGCGGTACGACGTGTCGGTACGCGTGGCCGGTGCCCGCCGGATGCCGATCGACTTTCAGATCGCCCCCTTGCGTGATGACTCGGGGAGGATCACCCATCTGATCCCCTCGGCCGTCGACCGGGTTGACCGCGAACGTCTTGAGGAGGCTCGCCTCGAACGCGAGGAACGGTTCCGGATGGCTCTGAAGGGGGCGCATGCAGGGACGTTCGACATCGATGTGTCACTCGATGAACCACCGGTCGTGACCGAAGGAGTCCACCGGATCTTCGGGTTCGCTTCTGGGGAGCAGCCGAAAACGCGGGAGTTTCTCAGTCGTGTTCATCCGGACGACCGCGCGGTCGTGTCCGAGACGATCCGAAGATCGGTCGATCAAGGCATCGGCCATGACATCGAATACCGCGTCCTTCGGCCCAATGGGAGCGAGGTCTGGGTGGCTTCGCGAGCCGAGGTGATTCATGGTGAGGACGGCAAGGCCAGCCGTCTGATCGGCGTCTTGATCGATGTGACCGATCGCAAGCAAACGGAACTTGCCCTCCGCGCGAGTGAGGAGCGTTACCGGACCCTCTTTGAATCGATTGATGAAGGATTTTGCACGCTTGAGATGATTCTCGATGTCGATGGGCATCCGATCGATTACCGCTTTCTGGAAACAAACCCCGCCTTTGAGCGTCACACCGGCCTGGTGAACGCCGTGGGGAAACGGGTGCTCGAACTGCTGCCCGACCTGGAACACCACTGGATCGAGACGTACGGTCGGATTGCCGAGACAGGGGAGTCCTTACGCTTCGTCGAGGAATCCCCGGTCATGGGCCGCTGGTTCGAGGTCGAGGCGTTTCGGATCGGAGATCCGAAACGTCGCCGGGTTGCCTTGCTCTTTACCGACATCACAGAGCGACATCGGGCCGAAGATGCGCTCCGGGAACAGGAGCAGCGGCTCCTGCTGGCCCTGGAAGCCGGAGAACTGGGGTTCTGGGACTGGGACCTTGCCAGCGATCGTGTCCACTTCGGAGGGCAGTGGGCTCGAATGCTTGGTTACGAGCTTGATCAGATCGAACCGCATGTCCGATCCTGGGAATACCGGCTCCACCCCGAGGATCGAGACCGGGCGATCGACACGCTGAACCAGCATCTTGAGGGACGCACGCCGGACTACGAATGCGAGTTTCGGCTGCAACACGACGACGGGACCTGGCGTTGGATTCTGGCCCGAGGCCGGGTGGTCGAGCGTTCCCCAGACGGAAGGCCTTTGCGCATCCTGGGAACTCATGCTGATGTCACCACGCGGAAACTTGCCGAGCATGCGCTCGCCGAAAACCGGGAACTGCTTCAATCGATCATCGATAACGCCGAGGCGGCGATCTATGCCAAGGATCTCGAAGGGCGGTTCATCCTCAGCAACCGGCACCACGCCGGCCTGGCTGGCTTGGAGCCCGAGGTCTTGCTCGGCCAGACCGACGCCGAGATCGGCGATTGGGCCTCCGGCGCCGAAACGTATCGCGCGAACGATCAACGCGTGATCGAGGCCGACGGTCCCATCGAGTTCGAGGAGGTTGTCCCGACCGTTTTCGGGGAGCGTGTCTTTCTCTCGGTCAAATTCCCACTCCGCGACGCGGAAGGCCGCATCCATGCCGTTTGCGGGATTTCCACGGATGTCACGGAGCGGAAACATGCCGAGCGGGCGATCCAAGAGGCCGCCGAGCGATACCGGCTGATCACGCTGGCGACCAACGACATTATCTGGGACTGGGATCTCTCGACCAATCGTCTGAGCTGGAGTCCGGCGGCCCTGCACCACCTGGGTTGCTCACCGGAAGACCTGGAGACGTCGATCGAGTCGTGGTACGACCGCATCCACCCCGAAGACCGCCGCCGGGTGGTCGAGAGCATTCACGCGGCAATCGACCAGAACGAGGAAACCTGGAGCGACGAATACCGCTTTGCCAGAAATGACGGCTCCTATGCGACCTTGCTCCACCGCGGGACCATTGCTCGCGATGACGAGCGGCGACCCTCTCGGATGATCGCTTCCATGCTCGATGTGAGCCAGCGACGGGCGATCGAGGAGGCGATGGCCGAGGCGAAGCATCTGGCCGAGGCGGCCAGCCGTGCCAAGAGTGAGTTCCTGGCGAACATGAGCCACGAGATTCGGACGCCGATGACCGCCATTCTCGGTTATGCCGAAGTCCTCTCGCGACAGGTCTCCAATCCCGACGATCTTCAGTGCGTCGAGACGATCCGCCGCAATGGCCAGCACCTGTTGGCAATCGTCAACGACATCCTCGACCTATCCCGGATCGAGGCCGGACGTCTTGACCTGGATCAGCGTCGGTTCGAGCCTGATCGACTGGTCGCGGATGTGCACTCGATGATGGAAGTTCGGGCCCGAGAAAAAGGGCTTCAGTTGCGAATCGACTTCCCCGATCGATTGCCGCAGACCATCGAGAGCGACCCGACCCGGCTACGGCAGATCCTGGTCAATCTGGTCGGCAACGCCATCAAGTTCACCGAATCGGGAGAGGTCTGCATGGTGGTGCGACTTGAGGACGATCCGGTGTCTCCCCGATTGCGCTTCGAGATCGTCGATACCGGCATTGGTTTGCCGGCCGATCAGGTCCATCGGCTTTTCCGGCCCTTCGAGCAGCTTGATAGCTCGATGGCCCGTCGTTACGGCGGTTCGGGGCTGGGCTTGGCCATCTGTCGCCGGCTCGTCGAACTGCTCGGCGGCACCATTGCCGTCGAGAGTGAGCTGGCCCGCGGGAGCCGCTTCTTTTTCACCATTGCTACGGGAACGCTGACGGGTGTCCCAATGGTCGAGCCTCGCAAGCCGTCCGAGACGGCCCGCGATCTGAGCCCTGAGGAACCCCCTCGACGCGTAGCTGGCCGGGTGCTGGTCGTCGATGATCGTCCCGACATTCGGAGCCTGGCCCGGATGTTTCTGGAAGATGCCGGGGCCCGAGTGGAAACGGCCGAAGACGGCCTGGACGCCATCGAGGTCATCAGCCAATCCGAAACAACAGGCATGACCTTTGACGTCGTGGTCATCGATATGCAGATGCCTCAGGTCGATGGTTACGATGCGGTCGCCCGCCTTCGACGCAACGGATTTCGTCGCCCGGTCATCGCACTAACCGCCTCTGCCATGCGGGGCGACCGCGAGCGATGCTTGGAGGCCGGTTGCTCGGACTATCTGCCGAAACCGATCGACCCCCGACGGCTGGTCGAGATGGTCGCCCGGTACGCTCAGCATCGAGACGCACCTCAGGAGCCACCCAACGACGCTGGCCAACATGCGAACCCATCAGTGTTGCGAAATTCGCAGCACGAGCGAACCCCGGCACGTACCAGCCATCGGGTCCTTCTGGTCGATGACAGCGCGGATCTTCGTCGGGTGATCTCCCGATTGCTCGAATGGTCGGGCCATGAGGTACAGTCGGCCGGTGACGGGGGAACAGCGCTTGAGCTAGCTCGGACCTTTCGACCCGACATCGTCCTGCTCGATCTCGGCTTGCCCGACATCACTGGCGAGGAACTGCTGAGCCAGTTGAAGCAAATTGCAGGGTTGGAGACAGTCGTCTCCATCGCCGTGACCGGCCGGAACCTGCCTGCGGACCGAGTGCGAACTCTGAGCGCCGGATTTGATCACCATGTGGTTAAGCCAGTTGACATTGATTATCTTGTTTCCTTGTTCCCGAGTAGCGCCGCCAATTCCAAGTACAAAAGCGAATGATTGACAAAAATAATTATCATAAAAATAATGTAAGCAAGTAAAATAACTTTTCTAATCGAACTTGCAGCGAGGATGCTGTTGTCATCTTGGCTGATCGCTCAGACATTTCCCTCTGAAAATGCACCCGAGAATCCTGGGTTTTTGCTACACTCAATCATCATGGGATTGAATTGGGCACGGTCAACCTGAGACGCGGAAGGAACGCGTTTCTCCTTGAGAGAACGTGACAGAAACGCGCGAGAAAGTGGTCGAAAATGGACGATCAACACCCAAAGACGTGGCATCATCTGGCTGCCAATGAGGTCGTCACACAGTGGGAGAGCCACGCCGAGCGAGGTCTGGCGGACCGTCTGATCTCGGAGCGTCGGCAGCGATATGGTCGCAACATCCTCACGCCGGCCCGAGGTCAAGGGCCGCTCGTCCGGTTCTTGCTTCAGTTTCACCAGCCCTTGGTGTACATCCTGCTGGTGGCAACGATTGTCACCTTGGCGCTTGAGGAGTATATCGAGGCTGCCGTCATCTTCGGGGTTGTCCTGATCAATGCCGTGGTCGGCTTCGTTCAGGAAGGCAAGGCTCTCAAAGCCATCGAGGCGCTGGGAAAAACCCTGGTCGCTGAAGCCACGGTGATCCGGGACGGCCGCAAGGTACGCATCGATTCCACCGAGATTGTGCCGGGTGACCTCGTCTTGCTGCAATCCGGAGACAAGGTTCCAGCCGATCTGCGATTGCTCCGCACCCGAGATTTGCAGATCGCCGAGGCGGCGTTTACCGGCGAATCGGTCCCGGTGGAGAAGGCCAGTGCCACGTTGCCGGAAGCCGTTCCGCTGGCCGACCGCACGAACATGGCGTACGCCTCGACACTGGTAACGTTCGGTCAGGGATCCGGGGTGGTGGTGGCCACCGGCGACCACACCGAGGTCGGGCGGATCTCGCAGCTCATGGCATCGGTCGAGGAACTTCAGACTCCGCTCACGAGGCGGATTGCACAGTTCAGTAAGATCCTGGTCGTGATCATTCTGGCGCTGGCGGCGATCAACTTTGCCTTCGGTCTGGTTCGCGGACAGGAACCGGTCTATCTGTTCATGGCGTCGGTGGCCCTGGCGGTTGCGGCCATTCCCGAAGGACTCCCGGCGGCGGTCACGATTATCCTGGCCATCGGCGTCGGCCGGATGGCCCAGCGGCGGGCCATCATTCGCAAGCTTCCGGCGGTCGAAACCCTGGGAAGCACGACGGTGATCTGCTCGGACAAGACCGGGACGTTGACCCAGAACCAGATGACCGTCACCTCGATCGTGGCCGCCTCAGAGCATTTCCCGGTCATGGGGGTCGGCTACGATCCGGAGGGATTCATCCAGGCGCCAGTCGGCGAGCAAGCGATGCTCGATCCTTCAGAAGTCGTGCAACTGTCGGTCAACGACCTGCACCGACGAGTGACCCTGTTGGAATGCCTCCGCGCCGGTGCTCTTTGTAACGACTCGCAGTTGGTTCAGAAGGAACACGGGTGGGACATTCAGGGGGATCCGACCGAGGGAGCTCTCCTGGTCGTGGCCGCCAAGGCCGGCCTCAAACCAGAGGTTTTGCACGAGGAGAATCCCCGGGTCGATTCGATCCCGTTTGAATCCGATCATCAGTACATGGCAACGCTTCACGATCAAGGGCTTGATCGGCCCCGAGTGGTCTACGCCAAGGGATCGGTCGAGGCGATCTTGCAGCGGTGCGACTCGGCGATGGATGCGGTCGCTCGCCCTCACCCCTTGATCGCGGAGGAGATCCACACTCAGGTCAGCGAGCTCGCCGCGCGCGGACTCCGCGTTCTGGCCTTCGCGCGCAAGGAACTGGCGGCCGAGACCTCGAAGATCGAGCACGAAGATCTGCGATCGGGACTGACCTTCCTCGGTCTTCAGGCCATGATCGACCCGCCGCGCCCCGAGGCCCTGGAGGCGATCCGGATGTGCCAGTCGGCGGGGGTACGGGTCAAGATGATCACCGGCGACCACGCCCTGACCGCCTCGGCCATTGCTGGGCAGCTGGGACTGGAGCAGGGGACCTCGTCCTCGACCGCTTCGCTCGACCTTCCTCGGGCAATCACTGGCCAGGAACTCCACCAGTACTCCGAGGAGGAACTCATCGACGTGGCTGATGAGACGGCCGTCTTTGCCCGGGTGGCTCCCGAGCAGAAGCTTCGCCTCGTCCGGGCTTTGCAGGCCAGCGGTCACGTTGTGGCCATGACCGGCGACGGTGTGAATGATGCCCCTGCCTTGAAGCAAGCCGACATTGGCGTGGCCATGGGCAAGGCCGGCACTGACGTCGCCCGAGAATCGTCGGACATGGTGCTGACCGACGACAATTTCGCGTCGATCGAAGCGGCGGTCGAAGAAGGCCGAGGGGTCTTCGATAACCTCACCAAATTCATCGTCTGGACCTTGCCGACCAACGGCGGGGAAGGACTCGTGATCATGGCGGCGGTTCTGCTCAGCACCAAGTTGCCCATCTCTCCCGTGCAAATTCTTTGGGTCAACATGACCACGGCCATCATGCTGGGGATGATGTTGGCCTTCGAGCCGAAAGAACGCGGGATCATGGACCGCCCTCCCCGCGACCCGCAAAGCTCGATCCTCAACAAAAACCTGCTCAAGCGGATCGCCTTTGTGAGCCTCCTGTTGCTGATCGGTGCCTTCGGCCTCTTCGAGTGGATGATCGAGTTCCGGGGAGCGTCGCTGGCCGAAGCCCAGACGGTCACGGCAAGTGTCTTCGTGATTGGAGAGCTGTTTTATCTGTTCAATTGCCGGTCCCTGACTCGCTCGATGTTTCAGATCGGTGTCTTCTCCAACAAGGCAGCCATCGGCGGCGCGATCGGGATGCTCGTCTTGCAGGTTCTGTTTGCCCACGCCCCGCCGATGAATCAACTGTTCGGCACCGCCCCGCTTTCGTGGGGGGTCTGGCTGTTGATTGTTGCGTTCGGCGTCGCGCTCTATACCATCGTCGAGATCGAGAAATATCTCGTCGGCTACATCTTGCAGGGTGATTCCTTCAAACCGATACCGCATCATCACGAAACGCCTGGGTCGGACCACGGCCGATCCTCGAGTCAGGATTGAATGGTGTTTCTTTCCCAGCGAGCACTCGCGGTGCTTCCTTTGGACGTTGGAGACGAGATGCTGACGCGACGAACCTTACTGGGTGCCATGAGTGCAGCGCCGATGCTCGGGGCAAGGGTGAATCAAGGTCTGGCACAGGCTCCCAACGGTGCACCCGACCGAACGCGAATGGCAGTGATCACGACCGAGTGGCGCTATCATTCTCACGCCTGGCACATGGCCGAGCGGTTTCTCCACGGCTATCCGATTGCCGGGCGATGGCATACGCCTCCCATCGATGTGGTTTCGGTGTATGTCGATCAGTTTCCTGAGAACGATCTGAGCCGTCAGCGCTCCGAGGAATTCGGATTTCCGATCTTCCCAACCATCGCCGAGGCCCTCCGCGTAGGGGGGGATCAACTGGCGGTCGACGCCGTCCTCATCATCGGCGAGCACGGCAACTACCCTCGGAACGCGTACGGCCAGACCCAGTACCCTCGCTACGAGTTTTTCAAGGCGGTGACCGATGTCTTCCGCCAGGATGGGCGCTCGGTGCCGGTCTTCAATGACAAGCACCTGTCGTGGCGTTGGGATTGGGCCAGGGAGATGGTAGACCTCTCCCGAGAACTCGACTTCCCCTTTCTTGCTGGTTCGTCCTTGCCGGTCACGTGGCGGATGCCCTCGATCGACCTGCCCTACGACGCCTCGGTCGAGGAAATGCTCTGCGTTGCGATGGGAGGGGTAGACAGTTACGACTTCCATGCTCTGGAGACGATCCAGTGCATGGCCGAACGCCGTCGCGGCGGCGAGACCGGCGTGGCCGCCGTTCAGGGCCTTCGAGGTGAAGCGGTCTGGGAGGCCATGCAAGCCGGCGACTGGATCTCGGGAGGCTGGGACCCCCGGCTGTTCGAAGCCTGCCTCTCGCGCAGTCATACCCTGGCCCAGCCGGAGACGTTCAGCCACCGGTATCCGACCCCGGAGCAGATCCGGGCCTGGGTCCAGGATCCCGTGGCTTACCGAATCGAGTACCGCGACGGCACCCGAGCCACCATGCTCCTCATGAACGGTCTGGTCGGCGACTTCACCTTCGCTGCCCGGTTGACGGGGGAGTCTGAGCCGCTCTCGACCCTGTTCCACCTGCCGCCGAACCCGAACGTCGTCTACTCGGCCGCTCTGATGTCCAAGGCCGAGGAAACCTTCCTGACTGGCAAGACCCCGTATCCGATCGAACGAACCCTGCTCACAACCGGTCTGGTCGAATCCTGCGTTCGGTCGCTCGGCGACGGTGGCGAACGATCCGAGACCCCCCACCTATCCGTCCGCTATCAGGTTCCTCCCGCCTCCACGTTCGCGCAGCATTGAGGGTGTTCAGGGCCTAAGGAAGACGTTCGCTTCGGATCCGTATCTTATCCCCGATCCTTGATCCCCTTGAGGTGGGGAACTGCCTGGCCGCCACCTTCATAGACCGGACCGGGCCTTCTCAAGGAAGACTCCGAGCACGGCATCTCCGCAGGTGGTCGAACGTCATTCTGAGCGTTCAGGGTGATGCACTGAGGCATCAATGTCGTGTCAGGGTTGGGGGAAACGGTTTAAAATCGCAAGATGTGGGAGCGAGGGCGATCGCTGCGGGAAGGGCGAACGACGAGGAAGCAAGATCCGTCCGAGGAGGATTGTGATGGCAGGTCGGGGATCAAGGCCGCTCGGCGTCTCCTGGTATGCCGTGCTGGCGGTAGGCCTGCTGGTACTGACAGTCTACGGGTCGATCATTCCGCTCCGGTTTCAACCGATGCCGTACGAGGAAGCGATCGCCCGCTATCGGGCGGCGACCCAGTTCGACCCGACCCTACTCTTTGCCCGGGGAGACTGGGTGGTCAACGGGTTCCAGTATGCCCTGCTGAGTTTCTGTCTGACCGCGGCCTTGAGTGTCGACCTCCGAGCGATTTTCCGACTCGTGGCGGTGGTGGTGGTCATCCCGATCGGATTCCTGCTTGCGTCATGGCTGGAGTTCCTGCAGGTCTATTTTCCTCCCCGGACCGTCTCGGTGAACGACCTGATCGTCGAGGGCACCGGGATCGTGGCCGGTGCCCTCGCCTGGCTGACGTTCGGACAACCGCTGACGAACTGGTTGCGGCGCTTCTGGGAGATGAAGGGGCTCGCCGGCCTGGCGCGCCAGGCCTTACCGCTTTATGTCGCGGTCGTGCTTGTGTTCAGTCTGATCCCATTTGACTTCGTGGTCGACACTGATGAACTGGTCGCGAAGGCTCGACAGGGACGAATCGCGCTCACCCCGTTCGGCCACCTCCTGTCAGGGGGGACCAAGGCCTGGGTTGGGCTTCTGATCCACCTGGCCACGTTTGTTCCCCTCGGGGCCCTGGCTGCTTGGGTTTCAAGATCGTGGTTCCTGCGGTGGACCTGGGTGCTCACGTTGGGATTGGTAAGCACGGTCGTGATCGAGGTCTTGCAACTTTTTGTCTACACCCGTTATTGCGATGTGACCGACATCCTGACGGGTACTGCCGCAGTGATGATCGGCTGGTGGGTTGCCCTGTCGATCCGAGACCGCCAGGCCGCGATCCGCCTCGGAGGCACGGGACTGCACGATGCCTGGGAAGTCCTTCACACGACCATCCTGAAAGGCCACCGCCTTTCGTGGACGGCAGCGGTGCTGGGAGTGCTCTGGGTTGGGCTCCTGATCGCGGTGTCCTGGCAGCCGTTCACGTTTTCCACCGATCCGGAGCAGTTCCGTCAGTCCGACGCGGACCTGAGCGACGAGAACACGAGGGTCTTTGGCCTGCGTCGGATGAACTGGGCTCCCTTCATCGACTACTACTGGAATAGCCGCTACGGAGCCCTCGATCAGATCCTGTCACGGTCCCTCTCCTTCGCGCCGATCGGCGTGGTCTTCGCGCTAGCGTTCGGGCGGAAGGCGCGATGGGGGATGGCCACGACGCTGATCGTGGCGGTCCTGGTGGGGGGAATCATCGAGGTGGGGCAGTACTTCATCCCCGAGCGGCACCCTGGGACGACCGACCTGCTCATCCAGGTCTTCGGGGCCTGCCTCGGTTTTGCGTTGGCGAGGCATATCATCAAGGCTCTCGGTCCGGACCAGGAAGCCGTGGGGGAGGCTCGCTACCACTACGGGGCCGTGGGCGCCCGACCATCGAGAGTCAGCTCGGGATCGCCCTTCCGAAAGTTCGTTCCGCGTCGTGAGGGTGCGGGGCCGATTGCTGCGGGGTGGCAACGGTTGACTCATCAGGCTCCGGAGGGCTTGAGCCGAGTGGCGATCGCATTTGACCGTTGGTTCGAGCCGCTGTCTTATCCGCTGAAGGTGATCATCATCTCGGCCACGGCCGCATTGTTGACCGTGGGCCTGGTCGTGATCGCCGAACGATTGGGGTTGATCTGAGGGAGTGAGGCGGTCAGGAAACGGCTGGTTCAACAAGTCGGCTCAGACCAGCAGGTCGCGGAGGACTCGGCCGTGGACGTTGGTCAAGCGGCGCTGGATGCCGTTGTGGTAGTAGGTCAGCCGTTCGTGGTCGAGCCCGAGCAGGTGGAGCACGGTGGCGTGGAAGTCGTTCCAGTGGACGGGGGATTCGACGGCTTTCCAGCCGAGTTCGTCGGTCGAACCGTAGGCGATTCCTGGGTTCAGGCCAGCGCCGGCGAGCCAGACGGAGAAGCCGTATTGATTGTGATCACGGCCGGTGCCAACCACATCGGCGGCTGACTGCGTGAAGGGCGTCCGCCCAAACTCGGTGGTGAACAGGACAATCGTGTCGTCAAGCAGGCCTCGGCGGCGAAGATCGCGGAGTAACCCGGCGACCGGCCGATCGATCCGCAAGGCTTCCTGCCCGTGGTTCTGCCGGACGTCCTCGTGACCATCCCAGTTGCGTCGGGGGCTGCCGAAGGTCCCTCCGGAAAAGAGCTGAACGAACCGGACGCCCCGTTCGAGGAGCCGTCGGGCCAGCAGGCAGGAACGACCGAACTCGGCCGATTCGGGGCGGTCGATGCCGTAAAGGGCCAGGGTTTCGGACCGTTCGGAGGCAAGATCCGCGACCTCGGGCACAGCGGTTTGCATGCGGGCGGCCAGTTCGTAGGCCCGGATCCGGGCAGCGAAGGCGTCGTCTCCCGATCGGGAGGCGAGGTGGTCCTGGTTCATGGCATCGATGAGCGCTCGGGAGGCGCGTTCGGCGTCGGGATCCACTGGGCGATCGGGGAAAAGGTCCTCGATCGGTGCCCCTTCGGATCGGATCATCACCCCCTGATGCTGGGCCGGAAGGAACCCATTGGACCAGTGGATCGCCCCGCCTGCAGGGAGTTCCCGGGTGTCGGGAATGACAACGAAGGCAGGAAGGTCATCAGCCTCCGACCCGAGGCCATAAGAGAGCCACGAGCCGAGCGCAGGGAATCCGTTGAGCCGGAAGCCGGTATTCTCCTGGAACATGGCGGGCGTGTGATTCGACGTCTCGGCATACATCGACCGGATGATCGTCAGCTCATCGGCCAGCTCGGCGAGCGTGGGGAACAGGTCGGAGATCATCAGTCCGCTCTGACCGCGTGGTCGGTACGTCCAGTCCGGCGCCCTCAGGCGGCCGACCTGCCCGAAGAACACGTCGGGCCGCTCATCAGAGACCAGCGACTGGCCGTGCGCACGGATCAACTCCGGCTTGTAATCAAATGAGTCAAGATGACTCATCGCCCCGCAGAGGCAGATGTGGATGGCCCGGGAGGCTCGGGGGGAAAAATGCGGAGGGATCGCCTCAGACGCTTCGGACACGTCCGATATCCCGGCCCGCAGCGTGCCGTCTCGGAGCAAGAGCGACGCCGAGGCCGCGGAGGCCAAACCGTTTCGAGCCCAGCTCAAGAAATCGCGACGGTCCATGGTGGCCACCCCGGCGATCTGCCGAGAATTCGAGGAATGAATTAATCAATGAACAGAAATTCGTTACTGTTGAACAGCGCTCGGCAGACGGTGGCAAGACCGTGTTCCCTGGCGACCTCAGCCGCTCGGGATCGCTCCTCCTGCGAAGGAAGGCGGCTCAGCGCAAGCAAGTAGGCCAGGTCGATCCGGGCCTTGAGGTCGGGTCCTGCCTCAGACTTCAGCCGATCGGCGAACCATTCAGACAGGTCAAGCACCATCGTGTTGTTCAGCATCGCCAGGGCCTGAAGCGGTGTGTTGGTCACGGTCCGGACCGGTGCGGTCGTCGACGGGTCGGGGCAGTCCAGGGCGTCGAGGAAGCCGCTGCGCCCCCCCCGAGCCCAGGTACGGAACAGAGTCCGGCGATGCTCCCCTGGACCCATCGGATCGGTTGGCAGGTAGTGGGTAGTAATGGTCCCTTCAGCTCGGGCGATTTCGAAATCGCGAAACCCCGGCCCATCGATCGCCGGATCGAGCACCCCGGAGACGGCGAGCATCGCATCGCGGACCATCTCGGCGTCCAGCCGCTTCGCCGGGTTCCGCCAGAGGAGGCGGTTCTCGGCGTCGATCCGGACCGATTCAGGGTCGAACCGCGAGGCTCGCCGGTAGGCCGAGGACGACAGGATGCGGCGGTGCAGGTGCTTGAGGCTCCAGTCGTGCTCGATCAGATCGCTCGCGAGCCAGTCGAGCACCTCAGGATGCGAGGGATGACCCCCGTTGAATCCGAAATCGCTGGGGGTCGCGATCAGCCCGGTGCCGAAGTACGCCTGCCAGATTCGGTTGACGATCACCCGGGCAAACAAAGGGTTCTCCGGGTGGCTGATCCAGGTGGCCAGGCGGGTTCTGCGCTCCGCATCGGGAGCCTCAGGATCGATCCCAAACGTGCTTGGAACCGCGTTGATTGCCGAGAGGCCGCCGGGAGCAACGACCTCGCCCGGGCTGGCGGGATCGCCCCGGATCAAGAGACGAGACGCTTCCGGCTGCCGAGGCGCGACCGCATAGGCCTTGCGAGGCCTGGCCAGGCGATCCTGGACCCGGTCACGTTCAGCAAGGAGGTCTTCGCGGACTCGGCGGAGGTCGGCTGGCAGGGCCTCGGCAATCGCTCTCGGATCGATCGGGGCACCCTGATGGAAGGAGGCGGCGACTTCCTCAGCCGTCATCGCACAACCATACACCGCGGCGCGGGCGATCTGACCGGCGAGCATCCGGTTGCCCCCCGGGTTTCCGTGCCGGAGGCCGAAGACAACCTGAGCCTCGCCGGCCTTGAACGTCTTCAGGCCGGAGGATCGGTAGGGGGAGCCATACGGTTGGCCATCGCGATAGGCCGTGATTGTGCCGTCGGCCTCGTAAACGAGCGCAAGATGAACGAAGCGGCGGTCGGCCTCGACCTCAGGAGGGCCTTCGAATGATTTCGTCCGGGAAAAGCCGTCGCTGCCGGCCATCCAGTGCCCCTCCTCCTGTTCGCCGAAGACGATCGCGTCGAACGTCTGGCCGTCGAGCGTCTGCACGCTCACGACCCCGCCGCCGCGCTGCGAGAGGGTGTCGAGCTGGACCCAGGCTTCCAGGGTTTTGACCCCGAGATCCTCCGTCAACGGGGCCGAGGCGAGATAGCCGGAGGATCCATCGACGACCAGGCTCTCGCCGTCGAGCCGCGCACCGCCCCGAAGCGATCCGGGTAGACCTCCCTGCAGATCGGTCGGGCCGCGATCGAAGTCCCACCGAGCCGCGGGAGCGGGAATCGCATCGAGCGATTCGGAGAGAGCTCGACCTCGCAATCGTTCTCGGATCGGCTCTTCCAGGGTCCGCAAGCGATCGGAGATCTCCGCGAAGCTGCGGCGGTCGGCCACGAGTTCCGGGTCGATTGCCGAAAGGTCGCGGACCCCGTGGCGGACCCCGTCGAGCGCCGAGGCCATTCGGTAGTAATCCGCCTGGGGAATCGGGTCGAACTTGTGGTCGTGGCACCGGGCGCAGTGGACCGTCAGACCGAGGAAGGTCTGCGAGACGGTACTGACGAGATCTTCCAGCTCGTCCTGACGCACCACCTTCCGCATGGCCTCGCTCTGTTGCCCCTGGCCGACGGAGTCGTAGGAACCCGCCACCAGGAAGCCGGTCGCCTCGATTGCGCTCGGATCGTCGGGGGCCAGCAGATCGCCGGCGAGTTGGAGGCGGGCGAAGCGGTCGTAGGGCATGTCGGCGTTCAGCGCCTGCACGACCCAGTCGCGGTAGCGCCAGGCGTCGGGCCGGAATTCGTCGTGCTCGAAGCCGTTGCTCTCGCCGAAGCGGGCCAGGTCGAGCCAGGCCCGCGCCCATCGGACCCCGTACTGAGGAGATGCCAGCAGCCGATCCACCAGGCGATCATAGGCGTCGGCCCGGTCGTCGGCGACGAACGCCTCGACCGCATCTGGCTCGGGAGGCAGGCCAGTCAGATCAAACGTCACGCGACGGATGAGCGTGCGACGATCGGCCATCTCAAGCGGTTGGAGTCCTTCCCGGTCGAGGCGATCGAGGATCATCGCATCGATCGGGGTTGCTTCCTCCGAGTGAGCCAACACCGTGAGGTCCGGTCGTCGGAGCGGCGCCAGCGACCACCAATCGCGCCCCGCCCTGTGATCGGTCGAGGCAGTGAAGGGGTCGATCGGGTCCGATCCCCAGGGGGCTCCGCGTTCAATCCAGGCCCGCAGCCGTTCGGCCTCCTCTTCCGGCAAGGGATCGTCGGGCGGCATGAGACCGTCCTCCACCACGATCCAGAGAAGGCTCTCGTCGAGGTCGCCCGGCGAGACGGCCGGGCCGCTGTGGCCGCCCTTGAGCGCTCCTGCCTTGCGAGACAGATCGAGCCCGCCTTTCGGGTCTGGACCGGCGTGGCAGTCGAGGCAGCGAGTGGTCAGGATCGGGGCGACTGATTGATCGAACTCGAACTCCGGCGGCGGGTCCGGCTGACCGATCGCGACCGAGCCGTACGACAGGGTCGCCGCGAAGATCAGGGCAAGGCGCATCCCGCACACTCCTTCGGCTTCCGGATCGAGATCGACCCTCACGACCCGCATACAGATCGAAGATGATTGCTCATGTCCGATCGTTCCCGACCCATCCCGGTCCGTCAAGCCTCCGGCGGGTCCGGTCCGCGGTGCAATCGCCTCAAGCGGTTCGGATCACCTCCGAAATATCGAAGGCCGATTGAGCCTGGAGGGAGAAGTCGAGGCCAGCGATGGAACGGGCCGAGGCCGAGGGTGCCGGGAGCCATTGGGCAGACATCGTGACGCGATCCGGTAGACTAATCTGCAGGAGGGTCTCCATCATGCCGCTGCGCGACCATTTTCGCCCACCACTGGATCAGCTCATGTCGTGGGACGGGGTCCATGGAGGCTGGCCCATGAAGATCGTGGACCACCTCGGCCCAAGGCTGCCCGGCCGGTATGTGGCCGCACCACACATCCACCTGGGATCGTCAATCGAGGTGGCCGTGGCGACCTTCGATCGGCCCGAGGCAGGGGCGGAACCCTTTGCCGGACCGGACGAAGGCGGCGGGACGGCAACGGCGACCGCCACGGCGACGATGACCGCGACCTGGGCGCCGCCGAAGCCGACGCTGGCGATCATGGCCGACGTGCCGAAGGCGGACGAATACGAGGTGCGCGTCTATGACACCCGGAGAGGGCGTCGGCTGGTGGCGGCGGTCGAACTGGTCAGCCCTTCGAACGAGGACCGGCCGGAGCACCGCCGGGCGTTCGTAACCAAGTGCGCGGCGATGCTGGCCGAGGGGGTCTGCGTGGCGATCGTCGACGTCGTCACGACCCGGGCGGTCAACCTGTATGGCGAACTCCTGGCAATGATCGGCCATGCCGACCCGATGCTCGGGCACGATCCCCCCTTGATCTCGGCCGCCTCGTGCCGATGGATCCGGCGCGGCGGCACCCGCGTTTTCGAATCCTGGGCCTACCCGCTGGAACTCGGCAAGCAACTGCCAACCTTGCCGCTCTGGCTGGCGCCCGAGCTGGCCGTACCGCTCGACCTGGAAGCCAGCTACGAGGACACCTGTCGAGCGCTGCGCATCCCGTGACCGTTGTGGGGGGCCGAGTTTCGCTTCGGCCGTCATGCCGATGAGACCCCGGCCGCCGGCCCCTTGAAGATTGGAGGCCGAGGGATCATCTCGGAGCAGCCTGGTCCTCAAGGGGCCTCTGGCTGGCCGGTCGCGCCGGGACAACGCAAATCCCTTATGGCGATGTTCTGCCCGTGATCCAGCGCACTGGCAAGGCTTCTGGGCCTTCGGGGACAAGTTTTGCGTGGTAGACTCACCTGGGAGAATCTGGCGACGTGTCTTGCCAGACCATCGCCCCAACGCCTGAGTCTCAACAAAACATGGTCGACACGATGACGACCGTAACGTGAGGGATTCTGAGAAGGTTCTTGCTTCCCACGGAATCCCAATCAAGGGTCGGGTCGGAATCGAAGCAGGGAGCACGCCATGCACGCGGAACGGAATCGGCGGAGGGGATCGGTAATTGCCTGGATCGGAGTCGCGATCGTGGCTGCTGCGGCTTGCGTCCTCCCTCGGGGCGAGGCCCAGGCCGATTACGACCCACCCCGAGGCTTTGACGCAATCGGCTACGGTCCCGAGGGGCTCGCCGGGCAGGGCTACGGCAAAGGGGCCTGGTACGCCTGGCCGTACCACACCAAGAGCTCGGTGTACGGCTATCGCGATTTCGCATACGGCCGAGGCCCCCTGATCAACCTCGGTGGGGCGGCCTTGCAGCCCGGTTTTCGGGGATACGGCGTGCTGGGAAGCCCCGGCTATGGCCTGGGGATGTATCCCAGCACCTGGGTCGATCAGCGTCCCGTTCATGGAATCGGCCGCTGGTTGGGACATGGAGCCCCTCGCGGCTCCCGACATGGTTGGTAAGGGCGAACGATCGTCGTCGAGTCAGTCGAGTTTGACGGCTGCGAAGGATTTGTGCGGGGTGTCAAGATCATTTTGACCCGGAAGACCGTTCGAATCGCGCTCTTACTCAAGGTGCGATCGAAACGCTTCCGATTCTTGGGGTGAGCCGACCGTGGCCGGTTGCAAGGAATGCGGCCCGGGCATGGTCTGATCGTGTTCTCGCTGCCCCGAGGATGGTGTCGAATGAATCAATCGAATCGACCGAGGGAGCGAGGCCGGCGGCTCGGCCTCGCAGGACTCGGCATTCTCGCGACCTCCGTGTGCTGGATGGCCGCACTGGAACCTTCTCGAGCGAGGACCTTTCAGGCGGTTGAATCGGATCTCGAGAGCGTCCCGGTCATGGCACTCGAGCCGATGGCTTCCGATTCCTTGACTGAGGCGATTCCGGCGCTCCCCGATTCGCCTCCTGAAGTCCCATCCATCGAGCCAGTCATCGCGGAGCCGTCGATTCGTTCCGAGACACCGTTGCCGGCGTCGCCCGACACCGACGCCAACTCCTTTATGCCGACCCACGAAGGGGACGTGGACATTCCGGAAGTGCCGTTGTTTGCGGACGAACCCTTGCAAAACGTTTCGAACCCTGATCCCGAGACGCCTCCCCTTGCTTCGGAATTGACGGTTCAGTTTGTCCCGGGGCAAATTCCGGCGCCGGAACTATTTCCCAGTCCTCCACAGAATCCCAGCCCAATCCCACCACAGTATCCGCTCCAGGTTCCTCCGCAGTATCCTCCGCCGTACCCGACATCGCCGTTGCCTGGACCCGGAGGAGCGCTCCCGGAAGCCCTTCCTGAGGAGGAACAGCCCAGGCTCTCGCTCCGGGTCAACAATCAGGACATTCGTCAGGCCCTGGAACTGCTGGCAGCGCAAGCCGGGGTCAATATTATCCCGTCTCAAGGGGTCAGCGGTTCGGTCAGCATTGTGCTTGAGGACGTGACCTTTGACCGGGCGTTGGAAATCCTGCTGAGGATCGCAAACCTGGAAGCTCGCCGGGAAGGGGAGCTAATCTTCGTCTACACGGCGGCGGAAGCCGAGGCATTGCGTCTCCGAGAAAACGAGCCGATCATCCGGGTGTACCATCTCAACTATGTTCGAGCGTTTGACATCTTCGCAATGATCAGCCCCTTCCTAAGCCCTCAGGGGACGATCTCGTTAACCCCCCCCAGCGGCCAGGGAATCACCGGGGCAGGCGGTGCGGGAGCCTTTGGGGGATCGACGGGCGGCATTGTAGGAGGCGCGGGAGGCGTCGGTCTGGTGGGAGGCGGTGGCGGTCTGGTCGGTCCGGGAGGCGCCGGCGGTGGTGGTACGGCAGGGGGTATGGCGCTCGGCGGAAACATGGCAGGAGGGGGATTCCCCGGGCCGGTCGGCGGCGGCGGCTCGACGGGCGGTGATTCCTTCGCCTTGCACGACATGGTCGTCATTCGAGACTTCCCCGAGAACGTGAAAGTCATCGACGAGATCGTCGCACGGCTCGATGTCGAGCCGTTGCAGGTTCTGATTGAAGCCGTGATCATCAGCGTCGAATTACGTGATGGCCAGGAACTGGGCGTGAACTTCGCCGTGGTCGATAATCTCGCGACCGAAGCAATCGTTTCCGGAAGCGGCGCGGCGATCAACCTGGCGGGTGGGTTCAGCCCGGCTCAGGTGCTTTCGGCCGCCAGTGCTCCGACGGCACCTCCCCCGCTCGGAGGCTACATCGGCCCTCGCCCCGGACAGTTGTTACCAGGCTATCTGGCCGATCAAGGCTTGAAATACGGCTTCGTCAGCAATAGCGTTGCCGGGTTCATTCGAGCCCTGGAAACGCTCAACAAGATCAACATCCTTGCCAGCCCTCGGCTCCTGGTCCTGAACAAACAGCTGGCTGAGATCCAACTCGGTCAGCGGCTTGGTTACGCGACCACCTTCACGAACCTCACGACCGCTTCGGAGCAGGTGCAGTTCATCCCCATCGGGACCTTGCTGGCGATTCGTCCTTACGTCTCGCAGGAAGGCATGATCCGCCTGGAAGTCCATCCCGAACGTAGTTCGGGATTCATCGACGCCAATGGCATCCCTCAGCTGACGACCTCGGAGTTGACAACGAACATCATGGTCCCCGACGGCGCAACCATCGTCATCGGCGGTCTGATCGACAACACCGACGAGATCCGGGAAGACGGGGTCCTTGGCCTGAACCGGTTACCCTTCTTTGGGCCCTTGTTCCGGACCCGCACAACGCGGGCCTTGAAGCAAGAACTCCTGGTCTTGCTCACCCCTCGCATCATCAACCGAGACGGCGGCCTGCCCAGGCCGGTGCCGGGAAGTCCTCCCGTCGGACCCTCGGGCGTCCCCAACTCGGGGCCGATGCCTGGCCAGCCGTATTTTGTTGAGGCCGGATGCGAGATGCCCGTCCTGGCGCCAACCCTGCTTGATCCGGATATCCTGATGCGTCGATCGTCTCAGGAAACCCTCGGGGCGGTCTCGGGACTGCATGATCTGCTCCGCAGCGATTTCGGCAACGCCTCCCCTTCCACCGTCGACGAGATGCTCCAGGCCGCTCAGATGACCTCGACGCAGGACCTTTTGGCTGAACAGCCAGAGCCCGTTGCCGAGCCACCGGCTCGCCGCGGTTGGTCCTGGAGGAATCCAAAAGCCTCGGCTCAAGCTCCAGATCCGGCCCCAGCTGAGGTCGCCCTCGAAACACCCAGGGGGTCCCAGACCGCACCGACACCCCCTGAGGCCGCGCCCAATCAGGAAGACGAGACACGAGGATACCGACCGGGGGATCTGACCCGCGCCATGTTCTCTCGGATCGCTCAGCGTCGCAAGAAACCCCATCCGCCTTCGCCGACAATGCAAGGGCCCGCCCCCACCGAGGGCCAGATCGCGTCAAACGTTGCCGGGCCATCCCAGCCCCCGGCTGGCCCGACCCAGGATGCGACAGTCATGCCGGTGGGCATCGCGCAACATATCGTGGCTCCTGGAGAGGATTTCCGGTCAATCGCCAGCCGATACTACGGGAATCCTGCCCTGCACGCAGCACTCTGGGCCGTGAACCGCCACTCCTCACCGTCCCTCGAAGGATTGCAACCGGGCACGATGCTCATGCTGCCTCCGACCGAAGTCCTGGAACGCGTCTACATCGACGCGGTTCAGACAACGCTCCGGACGCAGAGTCCGGTCGAACCGATCTCGAAGGAATCGAAACGCCAACCCCGATTCCGCTTCTTTGGCAAGAACGAGATCCGCCAATAGCCCTGTGTCGAAACGATGGGACGCGATCGGATCGGGCCAGGACTTCGCGAACTGGCCCGATCCGCTGCGGGTCATGATCGAAATCGAGACATCTGTTTGCCGGTAAGGTCGATCGGTCACGGCTGGACAGGGATCACCGGACTGATCTGGCCGGTGCCAAGGACGCTTCGGCCGGCGAAGAGGAGGCGGACCCCCTCAAGAATCTGTTCCCGAGAACTCTCGATCATTATGTCGATCGTCGCCAGGTACAGTTCCACGGCCGCGTCCGAGCCCGATGGTAAGGGCTGCGAGGTCAGTTGCTGGAGCAACAACTGAGGCCCCTGACCGGCGATCTGGTTTGCCAGCAAGAACTGAATGGCGGTCTCGGGCCGAGGAGTATGGTACGCTCCCGGGATCCGAGGGAGTCGGATCGGGAGCCGGTTGAAGTAGGTGACCAGATCCTGTGAAAGCCTCAAGGTTCGATCAGCCACATAATTGAGGTACTGGGAGCTGACGTTGCCTGAATCGGGCGAGGGAACAAGGAAGACCAGCTCCATTGGTGTGCCGGCCGGCAAGGGGCCATCGTTGCTCACGGAGCCGTCCTCGTTGACGACGACCCCGAATTCTCCGGACAGCGGGTTAAACGGCTGAACTCCGGTCAGGAGCCCCGAGGCCGTTCCGGTAATCTGATAGAGTCGAGGAGCCGACCCGACCGGCTTGGCGGCGACCCGCAGCGGTGCCGAATCCGTTGCAGGGGGCAACTCCAGACGGTCGACCGCAAACAGGCCGCCACCCGGTTGATACGGAGCGGTCAGCGTCAACTGGAGCGTCTGAGACGATTCGGTCGTGAACGATCTCAGGTACAGCTCAATCGCCTCGGCGATCTCGGTGCGGAACGCGTCGTACTGCTCGTTGATCACGACAGCCGGCGTCTGAAGCGTCCGGGCCATTGCCGCCTGGGGCAATCGTGCGGCCATCGGCGCCTGAGGGAGTCGTGCGGCCGTCGGTGCCCCGTGGAATCGTGCGGCCATCGGCGCCTGAGGGAGCCGAGGAGTGGGCGGTGTGGGTCGGTTGGCTGCTCGAATGACCGCGAGCGACTGGGCCCAGTCTCTCATCGCCGGACGCGCCAAAGGCTCTCGGAAACCGATCGAGGACAGAACGATTCGCTCTTCCAGCGCGTCCCAGGTCCCGGGACGAAATCGAGGTCGTCGAGGCGTACTCATCGGCGATTGGCCCTCCTGGATTCGACAGCCCCTCCCTGGGTTCGACGGCCGCTTGGCAACGTGACGATCCCCGTGCCGAGCCGGACCGCCCACCGAACGAATGGGACGAACTGCCAAAGCCTATCGGTCTCGATGGTCGGCAATCGCCACCCGAGCCGAGGGGACCACGATGGAACCTCCTGGATCATCCGGCACGATCACCCCCTTCGGATCAATGCGTCAGGAGGGGCCGCGCCGGTCGAGCGTTGACCGAGACTCCTTCACCCAACTTGAGCATCGAAGGAGAAGCAGATTGTGTTGTTCGGATCTGGGAATCGTTCCGAGACGGTGGCGAACGTGGGGATTGAACGCCGCTCCAAAGCCTCTGACGTTTTCTTCAGCAAATGGATCTGATAGACAAGCAGCGACAGGTAAAGCGCGATGAAGATGGGAAAGAAGTGCCGGACCCGAAAGCACGAGCCGAACATCCGATAGTGCTGAAAGACCAAAAGAATTGGTAGGCAGACAGCCGTCATCAGGTACTTGCCCAGAACAAAGGTCATCGGCCCCTGTTCGATCAGGACCGCCATGAGGGGGTTCGCCTCTTCACAGAAGAGATCGATGAGAATCATCGTCAGCACGCCATCAGTGAGCGTCAGGATCAGAAGTAAAAGGATCATCACGCCGAGCGATTTGTCGTAGCGATCGACGAACGAGAACGGGCCGAGATCCTCTTGCCGTCGATGGCTCCGACGACGGCCCGGCGACGAGAAGCAATCCCAGGGGCGTGTTCGTCGCTTCCGACGCTCGACGAAGCCGTTTCGGTTCTCAGGGGTGTTGTCCACGAGGCAGCTCCATTGCCAGGTCTATTCGGGTTGCTCGTGAGGTGGCTCAAACGTGGTCATCGGCCCCTCGACGTCGAGATGAGTGACCGGGTCGTAGGGCACGGCCGTCAGGCTCCAGTGACTCGAAGGAGGATCGGGGAGCGGGTCCGGAACCGGGAGGCGCTGGAAGATCAGGGTGTACCGAACCAGGGTGCCGGTGGTCACATCAAGAAACATCACGAAACACGAATAGGAGCCGAATTCATCCAGTTTGTCCTCGGCCGGCAACCCGGTTTCGAGCAACCCGAGTCCCACCGCGATCGCCGAAAGCGTGCCCGCATGTTGATCCGTTCGTCTGCTGAGCGCTTCCTCCATTCCGATGGTTGCGGTGCACTGGCGGTTAGCCAGGCTCCATGCCATGAACAACAGCGTCAACTGGGCCAGGACCGCAGTGAGAGCGATTCCCGGCCGCCGGAGAGGAACGAGTGGTCGTCTCACGGGAGAATCGCCTCAAACGTGTAGAACCGGGAATGAGTTTGCTTGAAGATGCGATACTCAAATTCGAGCGTCAGGATCATGCGCTCCTCAGACCCATACGGGATGTCGATCTCCATCGATGCAAGATCCGTGGCGACGACCGACGATGTTCCCGATCTCGAATCGGAGCGAACGAGCACACCTCGTGACGAATCCAATGGATACTGAAACGAGTAAACAATTGCGTGATTTGGTTCCGAGAAGATTGAAGGCGCTTCCTCGGGATCCGGGTCGACGGGGTCCTGCCCACTGTCGTACCAGAGTTCCAGGTTGCCGTGCTCGGATCGCCATCCGACCAGGCGATGATCCTCACGATCACCCGTCGGTCCGCTGAATGGCGGGAGCGAGCCACCCAGATCGGCGGACAACGAGGCCGCGGCCATGATGGCTTCGCCTGCCAGTCGGCTCCGGTAGTACGAATCAACCGCGGGCACTCCGAAGGCCTTCCACGAGAGCAGGCAGAGGACACCAAGCATGCCGGTCAAGGCCGTGGCAATCGCCATCTCAATCAGCGTGAAACCATGACGTTGAAATCGTCTTCGCGTCGTTCGCGTCATGACGAGGGCTCCGGATCGGGGGGCGGATCCTCGCCGGAGGGGCCGGTGCCTTCAGGCTCGGGATCGATCGGAGTTACAGAGACTTCGACCCAGGCATTCTGTTCAATCAAAGAAAGATTTGAGGAGGTGATCGAAATCGAATTTGCTCGATCGATCGGCGTTTCGAGGTTGGTCGCCGGAGGGTTCACAGACAGGGTCGCGTCGAAGCCGAGCTTGCGGACCCAGAGATTTTCGGACGCCCCGAGGTGCTGAGCCGGCACGAGATAATTGACAGCGTCGGTCGAGATCATTTGCTCGATCTGAGAAATCAAGCGGGTCTGAGAGGCGACAATCGGTGCCAGGCCGGCCAGCGCCACCCCGAGTACGGCAAAGGCGACCTGCACTTCAAGATAGGTCGAACCCCGCCGCAGGGTCGAAGGGGGCCAAACATCGAGGATCGAGCGTCTCATGATCAACCCTTCCGATTAGCGGAATCCAGGCCGAACAACTCGCCCGGAGGTATCGGCGACCTGCCCGCTGACAACCCCAGCAGCGTCGATCGTCAGCACTCCGTGAAAAGCGGTCCCGGCGGCTCTTGTGGCCGTGGCCTGGAACTCTCCGTTGGGCTGGAGCACGATCCGGTAAATGAACGTGGGATCGTTGTACATCAAGAACGGTCCACCGGCCGGGGCGCTTGAGATCTCAGACGCTTTGAACACACCATAGGCAATTAAGTCGTTTGTCTCGGAGGTGTAGTACCGTTCGTTCAGATAGAAGAACCGCTCGGCAGCCCAGAGGGTGCGAAGATTCGCAGCGGCCATGTCGGTCCGGGCCTGTTCCACGGACGATCGATAGGACGGAATGGCCATGGCCGCAAAGATACCGATCAGCAGGGTCACGATCATGAGCTCAACGAGCGTCGATCCGGCGCGGCTCGGCCTTGGTCGTCGACTCGACAAAGCAGTCATTGGATACCACCGGACATGTTGAACATGGGGAGGTAGATCGAAAGCATCATCACGGCAATCGCCGCCCCCATTCCCACGACGATCAACGGTTCGAGCGTCTTGGAGAGCTTGGAAATGAGTGTCTCAACCTTTTCTCGATAATAGGGCGCCACACGATCCATGACCGGCGCCAGTTGACCGGATTCCTCTCCTGTGCGGACCATGTTGATCACCATGCCGGTAAACAGGCCGCTTTCCTCAAGCGCCGATGCGAGCGATTGACCCGAGGCCACCCGTCGTTGGGCCAGTTCGAGGGCGTCTCGGTAGATCGGATTCCCGCCGAGGATACCGCGGAGGGTTTCCAGGGTTTCGAGCATCGGGACGCCGCTCTTGAGCAGCAGGGCGAGGTTCGACGCGAAGCGGTACATGGTCGACTGAATGACAAGATCCCCCACGGTCGGAGTGACCATCAGCAAGCCCAGTACGCGGCGACGTCCCTCCTCGGTCCGGTAGTAGCGTCGGAAGGCGAAGATCACCAGGCCGATGCCCAGAAGGATGTAGAGGCCGTAGCTGACGACGAACTGCGAGGCGGAGACCACGAACTGTGTGATCTCGGGCAGTTCGGCCCCCATCTCCTTGAACATCCGGTCAAAGGTTGGGACGACGAACCGAAGCATGGCGGCGATCGCCAGTGTGGCCACGCACAGCAAGACGATCGGATAAAACATCGCCCCACGCATCTTTCGCTTGGCCTCGCGAGCCTCCTGGACCTGGCCCGAGAGCTCACGGAGGACGTCGGACATCCGGCCCGTGATCTCCCCGGTCCGGATCATCTCGATCCAGGAATGCTCGAAGGCCTCAGGGTAGTTGGCGGCCGCGGCATGAAAGGAACTTCCGGCCGATAGCCTGGCGGCGATCTCCGAAAGGATCTGACGCAGCCGCAGGCTTTCCGCCTGCTCCGAGCCGATCTGGATCGCCTGGAGCAACGGCGTTCCGGCGGCCACCAGCGTCGCCAGTTGCTGAAAGAAGGCCAGAATATCGTCGATCTTGAGCGTGTTGTGCGGCTTGCTGGACACCCGGGCGTGAGACATTACCCATTCGTCGAACACCATTGTCGGCACCCTTTCGAATCGAATCAGTCGTCGCCGCCCATTGCAACGGTCAAGGCGGCTTCGAGACTGGTGAGGCCGAGCCGGGCTTTCTCAATCGCATTATCGATGAGCAACGAGGCTCCCTGCGCACGGGCCGCGGCTCGTAATTCGGGCAGTGGCGCCCCCGCCTGAATCAGGTCCGCCAGTGGCTGAGTGATTCGGACGACTTCGAACACGCCGGTTCGGCCCCGGTAGCCGGAACCTCGGCAGGCATCGCAACCGACGGGGCGGTAGAGCACCTGGTCGGCGTCGAGGTTGTACCGTCTCGCCGTCTCGGCATTGCATTCATAAGGAGCCTTGCAGTGAGGACAGAGCTTCCGGACCAGCCGCTGGGCCTGAAGCAAGCGGAGGGTCGACGCCAGCATGAACGGTTCGAGCCCCATGTCCTGCAACCGGCTGATCGAGCTCAGGGCGTCGTTGGTGTGCAAGGTGGAGAGCACCAGGTGGCCGGTTAGGGCCGATCGCATGCAGATCTCCGCGGTTTCCGGGTCGCGGACCTCGCCGACCATGATGATGTCCGGGTCCTGCCTCAAAAACGCACGGAGGGCGCTGGCGAAGGTCAGGTTGATCTGTGCTTTGACCTGAACCTGGTTCAGCCCCTTGAAGCGATACTCGACCGGGTCCTCGGCGGTGCAGATGTTCGTATTTGGCTCGTTCAGGAGATTTAAGCATGTGTACAGAGTCGTGCTTTTGCCACTCCCGGTCGGACCCGTCACCAGAACCAGACCGTGGGGCGATCGGATGGCCTCGGTCATGTCTTCCATCTGGCGATTCGAAAGACCCAGACCGCGCAAATCGAGCGGGATGGCCGACTTGTCGAGCAGCCGGATGACCATCTTCTCACCGTAGACCGTGGGCATGGTGCTCAGGCGAAGGTCGATCCGGCGGTCACCGCTTCTCAGGCTGATGGCACCATCCTGAGGCACCCGTTTCTCGGCAATATCCATGCGGCCGAGAATTTTCAATCGTGAGACGATGGTCACGAAGACCTGACGGTTCAGGACCTGGTACTCCTGAAGATTGCCATCGATCCGCAGTCGAATTTTACAGGTATCTTCAAACGGTTCGAGGTGGATGTCGCTCGCCCCGGAACGGATGGCATGTTCGAGGATCTGGTTGACCATGCGGATGACGCGACCATCCCGACCCGGCGGAGGAGCCTCATCGAGGACCAAGGTCCCGGCTCGGTCTTCTTCCTCAGAGATCTCGTCGTCAAGGTCCGCCTGTTCGAAGCTCTCGGCGTCGGGAGCAAAGGCGGCAGACGATCGGTTCGATCGGTACAAACCCTCGATCAACTGTTCGACGATGCCGATCGGCGCGATCATCGGTCGAACCCGCAGACCGGTCAGGAGCTGGACCTCGTCGATGATGAGCATCTCTCGGGGAGTCACGAAGGCCAGATCGAGCTGATCGCCCCGAATGGCGACCGGGGCAATCGTCTGATCCCGGCAGAGCTTTTCGGTGAGCAATCGGGACAGCTCCGGCTCGGGAGTTGGCAGCTCAGCTCCGGGATCATAGAGCGCAACGGCAAGGTATTCGGCATAGGTCCTGGCGATTTCCGAATCGCCGATCAGGCCGGCGAGGATCAAGTTCCGCTCGTTCAGTTCCTGCCCGCGGCTTCGGATCTCTCGCAGTCCTTCGGGGGTCACGGCTCCTCGCTGCAGCAACAGCTCAATCAGCAGTGAGCGATCATCGGTCATGGCTGTTGCGTTCATCGCGATCCCTCCCCAGAGGCGGCGAGCGCGGGAGCGGGCGCGGCACGGTTCGAGGGGGGAGAGACAAGCAATCGAAGCAACGCCTTGGAGATCTCCGGCAGACTCCCGCCCGATTGTCGGGCAATCTGTTCCATCAGGTCCGGGACGGGAAGATGAACCCCGGCCGCCGCCAGCGCGGCCCGGGCATCGGCCAGCGTTTCCAGTCCAAAGCGCGAGCCGCGATCGTCGGTCGCTCTCGAAGGCGCTGGGCCAGCCTCCACCATCAGCGCGGCCAGACGGTCGGGAAGCTCGAGCACCAGCGGATCCCGACGGTCCCTGCGGCCGAGGACGACCCGACCAGGCTCGATCTGGGTAACCGTCCACTCGTTCCGGGTCGAGCTTTCTGGCCGTTCGAGCGCCTCCCCCTGTCGATAGACGCGGCCATCAATGATCGCCGCCCGGCGATCTCCCGAGACGAGCGTCGCCCCCAGCGTAAAGGCCGAGGACGGCATGCGAGGCGTCACCGCCGCTTCCGGCGGAAGCGATGGCACATTCCGGAGGGGGGCTTGGCTCGCCTCACCGTTGCTCGGCCGAGCTGCCAACTCCGCCGGATGATTGGTTTCTCGAAACGGATCCCGCGTCGAAGGTGGTCCAAAGGCGGGCTTCAGCAGACTGGAATCGATCTTCGGCAGCGCCGGGGTCGGCGCGGCCTGGTGCAGTGGTGGTGCCACGTGAGGCCAGACGCAGTAACCGACGGCCAGAAGAAAGCCGGTGAGCGGACCGAGTTTGATGAGCTCGTCGGGCATGATTTACCCCTCGATTCCTACCAGCAAGAGTTGCATTTCGTTGATGCTTCCTCCCTGCGAAGCGCTGTTTCCGTTCTTCGGTGTGATCTGGATCGAGTCGATTCGGATCAGCCGAGGAGACTCTTCGAGCCATCGAAGAAATTGCTCAAGGATCGGAAAAGATCCCTCGATCACGATGTGATGGACCGAAGCCGAGTAGGGGCCTACCTTGATTGAAGGACGCGGATTGAGGGAAACCAGCTTGATCTCTGGAAACTGCCGCACCCCGGCCATGATGAAGGGAACCCAGACATCTCCGTCGTCCGGCTCCGGCAGAAACGCCCCGAACCCATCAGCCTGCTGGCGAAGGTGTTCCACTTCGTGGGCCAGGGCCAGCCGTTGGCGGCCGATCCTGAGCCGGTGCTCGTCCTGAGCAATCGCTCGATCAAGTGGGGAGTAGGTTGCAAGATACCAGGCCACGAGCAACACGAGGTTGAGAGCCAGACCCAGTTGGTTCGGCTTGTGCAGCAAGTCCCGGAGGGAATTCACCAGTCGGGATGAGGAGGTCGCTTCGTTCATCGGGACGTCTCGCGAGACGGTTTGGAGGAGGTGGCTCCCGGCTGGCAATGAACCACGAAGGACGCTGTTGGAGTGCGAGACGGGCCTCCTGAGTTCCATCGCAGGCCAGCCATGTCGACATCCGGGAGCGTTTTTTGGAGCAGCGGGCTTTCTCGGAGTGCCTCGATCAACACCTCAACTTCCGGAGAGACGGCCCTGCCCGAGGGAATCGGCGCATCGATCGCCAGGGTTAACGACCGCTTCGGCGCGGTCTTCCTACCCTTCCCTCCCACGACTTCGTAGGTGGCCTGACCGTCAAACTTGGTGACCACCATCCCGTCGGGGAGCAGATCGGCAATCTCTCGCTCGCACTCGGTCCAGAGAATTCGGCTCGAAAGATAGCGCTCGATCGATGAGGTTCGCTGCATCAGATCGTCACGCTCCTGGCGAAGCTTCGGCAAGTCGAGCGACTGGAGCCAGGGATACTGGCTCTGCTCCGCCCGAACCGCGATGAACTCCCGGTCCAGCGAGCGTCGGTGTTCAATCATCAAGAAGGTTGCCAGCGCAAGCACCGAGGCCTGAACGGCCATCTGCCCCCAGGGCAGCAGGCTGAAAATCGGTTCTGGCGGCCGCAAGTCTCGGGCCAGGTTGAACGTGGACAGGTGCGGCAAGCACCCCAGGGCCAAGCCGGTGGCGATCTCGCCCGCTTCGTATGCCGGACCGGGATAACGCAGGACCCGGATCGGCACTCCAGACCCGTGAGACAGTTCAGCCAGCGTGTCGAGATCGGGACGTCCGTGAATGATCAGGGCGGCCGGGGGGGTATCGGCTCCGTACACGCGATAATTACTGGAAACAAACCGATGCATCGAGAGAATGGCCATTCCCTCAGAACCCGCTTCGAGTGGAAAGTACCGCCACATGAGCGGCGTGTCGTCGGCGGTCACGATGGCCATCGCGTGCTCGTGACCAAGAAAGACCCGCAGCGCCACGGGGCATCTGCGGGGGGTTCGATACCGCTCGACGGCAACCCGCAGCAATGCGCAGGGAGCCGGTTCGACCTGATAGGGGCGAACCTCGCACTGTTCCAGAGCTTCAAGAATCGGACTGAGCGCCTTCTTTCGACAAGCCGCCAGGCTGGCGAGCGATCGACGCCCCAATTGCCATCGAACAGCATCGACCTGCATATGATCGATATTCAAATTGGCCGACTGCAGGATCTCGTGCAGCAAGACCTGAGGAGACTGGTCCTCGGTGTTGCGCTGGATCTGCACGGGACGCGTGGAGAAGAAGACGCCCATGCCGGGCATTCCCACGGCAATGGGTGCCCGTCGCCATGCTCGGCTGGTCCGCAGCGGCTCAAGCAGTCGTTGGATGATCGGTGTCGGCGATTCCGACGCTCGGGGCTCCACCTGCCGATCCACGACGACCGGTCCCAGGGGAGTGAATGCGATCCGAGAGAGGGCAATCTCGCGTTCACCGACATGCAGACCAATGCTGCGCCTTCTCGGAACGTTTGCCAGGATCGCTTTCATCGATCGCTCGCCTTCCCCGGCCGGTCAGATTGGGAGTGAGGGGGAATCGCGTCACAGACCCTTCCAGGAGCGATCAAGGCCCGCCGCCCGCGGTGGTTGGGGTGGCGGGCCTCGAAGAAGGACCATGAACATGCGGGTGTTCGTCCTGACCACCTGGGGTTTTGATGACTCGTGCCGCCATGAGTTACAGCCCAGCACCAAGCCCGCCGATCGGATTGATCTCGGCACTGATCGTGCTGTTGATCGCGTCGTAGCCTTCCTCGTTAAACGTCACCTCGTACTGCTCATAGCCGGCTGAAGGCCCGGATCGTGTGAGCGTCATCGTCCACGAGAGTTCGAGGTCCGGATTCCCCGTGATCGGGCCGGGGTTGAAGTATTTTGGGATCGGTGCCTGAATATCCAAATCCGTCAGGGTCTCTGCATAAATCGATTCCCGAGCAAAATAGCGTTCCTGAGCCGTGCGGACGGCGGAGAGATACGCGAAGGCTTCGGCCGCTTTGGAACGTTCGACCGATTGCAGGAAGCGAGGGACACCGAAGGCCGCCAGAACGCCGATGATCACGACGACCACGGCCAGCTCGACCAGCGTGAAACCCTGGAAAGGCCTCTGGATGGTTCGGTTTCTTTGCATGGAACCCGCCCTACCGCATCGAAAAGACGCGTCCGAGAACCCTTGCGGTGCCGCTACCCTGCAGAATCGTCAGGTCATCCGCTGCCGTTCCTGCCAGGATGACCGCGAGTGTTTGTGATGGAACCTTCGACGATGGAAGACATGCGAGGTCGGAATCCCCGCCGCTCGATGGACGGGTGGCGGGGCTCTCTTGGGGGAGAGGTATCGTCGACGACCATGTCTCGAAACGTCGTTTGGCCGCCCCCCAACCCGCAAGAGGTTGTGAGAGCGGCCTGACTCCGGGCGAGAACGAGGATCAGGTTTGCGGATCAGGGGCGGCGCCCTGAGCACCGATCGGGTTGATCTCAGGATCAATGTCGCTGTTCGTCGAATCGAAGCCTTGATCGGTAAAGGTCACCGTATACGGTCCGTAACCGGCCGACGCACCAGATCGCGTCAGCGTCAAGGTCCAGGAGTCCTGGAGGTCCGAGTTTCCAGACACCGTACCGATGGAGAAATACTTCGGGGTGGGTGCCTGGATGTCCAGATTCTCCAGAACGTCGGCGTAGGTGCCTTCCCGAGCGTGATAGCGTTCCTGCGCGGTGCGGACGGCGGAGAGATACGCGAAGGCTTCGGCCGCTTTGGAACGTTCGACCGATTGCAGGAAGCGAGGGACACCGAAGGCCGCCAGAACGCCGATGATCACGACGACCACGGCCAGCTCGACCAGCGTGAAACCCCGTCGGGGCTTGGGAATTGACAGATTCGCGTACATGAAAACCCTCGTTGTTCGGTGGCGGATAGAGACACTGCCCCGCGACACCATCGCCCGCCGTCTTGCCGGTCTCCCCGGATCGGCGGTCGAGCGTTCGCCCCGGAACGCCCGCGGGCGAGGCGATCGCGTGGGACCTCGTCGTCCCCGCCGGTGCCGCTTCAGTGTCGCTGCCAGATACCTAGGTTGAGCTTGGGCCGCTGTCAAATGGATCCCTTGATGGCTGCAATGGTCCTCCTCCCCAGTTGCAAGATCGACGGTTCAGCGCCATCTGCTCGGGTCCGCGCACGAAACCGCCCCGACCGCCGGATCGACGGTCAGGGCTGGAAACGTTCGATCGCTCGTCACCGAAGCCATTCGACCAAAACGGCTAGGGTAACAGCTGCCACCCTGAGGCAGCGACCGAAAGGCTCGTGTGCCCCTTGTAGCGTTCGAAAACCTCGTGCATCTCCTCAATCGAATCAAAATACCCAACCACATGGGCCGCGCTAAACGACTCTCCTGCCTTGACTGGACGCCCGTGGATTTCCTCGATCATCACGATGATTCCCCCCGGCCGCTGACTGCACCAGGCCTCATAAACGACTGAGGGTTCCAGCGTCAGACCTCCGAGCCAGGGCCCCTCGTCCCCTGTCTCTGGATCGCGGAGCCGGTACGCGCGAATGAAGTGCTCGGGCGTTCGGTTCAGGTCGCGTCGGTAGCCGAACTTCAGGTCGGGAGGGAACGGTTCAAAGAACTCTTGAGACGGAATCCGAATCCCGTTGGGGCCTCCCAGATAGCTGAGATAGACCTCGCTGAATGTGTCCCCCTGCTCGTGCCGAATGCAGCCCGGCGTGTCGTTGCGGAGGAACATCTCCGGAGAATCATTAACGCTGTCGATCCGATCCATCAGGAGGAAAAAACGCTTCCCTTTAGGAAACACAATCAACTGAGTCCAGGTTGATCCGGGAGTCCGACCAGGCGCCGCATATACAAACTGATAAGTGGTTTTCACGGCAACGAAGTCGTCTCCCTGGATCACCTCCGGCTGAACCGGCTTCATGCGATGACAGAGCTGCGGCCCTTCGATCATTCGCTTGCGGTGGCTGCTCCCGTGCGCCATCAGGGCATACGACCGGCGGCCGGGATCTTCCTCGTTCTCGAACCAGGTGTAGCGCCCGACCCCGTTCCCGTCGGGGGCAAACACCTGATCGGCCCAATCGTCATCGCTGCCGGGCTCCATCAGCCAGTCGATCACCATCAAGCCATCACCGACTTCTCGGAATCCGGTCGTCTTGTCGAGAAACGATCCTTTCTCGATCCCGGTCATCCACTGTTTCGGGTCGCGCTTGGGAATCACCGCCTCAAGCAGATCCGTCTCGATCGTGATTGCGCGGTCGTCCTCGGTCACCTGAACCCATCCTGGTTCGTCGGCAACGGTGACGAGAGGAACCAGCGCGACAACGGCAACACTCAGGGCTGTACGAATCAAGATCATGAGCAATCCTCAGTCATGATGGCCCGGCCAGGGCCAGTTCGAAGGGGGAATTCCGTCCGTTGCGTCGGACCGAGTTCCGAGGGGCGAACGCGTTCCGGCCGATCGGGGCGACCGCCACGACCGCGACCGTCATGCTATCCGGCTGTCGGTTCGGCGTCTTGAGGGCATCGTCGGGGCGGCCCTGGTGCCCCGGTCCCCGGTCACGCGAGTTTCTCCCCGGGCGCGGTACAATCACGACAAAGGAGGTGGCCCATGCCGATCCACGACTGGACCCGTGTCGAAGCCGGCACGTATCACGATTTCCACCAGGATTGGACGATCGAAATTCGGCGGACACTGAATCGAGGAATTCTTCCCGAAGGCTACTTCGCGATGGCTGACCAGCGCGTCAGCGGTCCAGAACCGGACATCGTCGCATTACGCCTGCGAGGCCCCGAGCCGACGGGCGGGTTGGCCGTCGCTGAGGTCCCTCCCCGGATGAAAACGACGGCCCAGGCGGAGCTGGACGCAGCTCGGTACGTCATGAAGGCCAACCGCATCGTGATCCGGCAGGGGCTGGGGCGGGTGGTGGCGATGATCGAGGTGGTCTCTCCGGGCAACAAGGCTTCGAGGTCGGCCGTGGGCGAGTTCGTCTCCAAGGCGGTCGATTTCCTCCGCCACGGGATTCATTTCCTGATGATCGACCCCTTCCCAACCGGCCCTCGCGATCCGCAAGGGCTGGCGCATTTGATCTGGGACGAGCTAGTCGATCACCCGCCAGGGCCCCGCCCCTCCGACGCTCCCTTGACCGTGGCCGCGTTCGATGCCGGACCGCCGTTGACCACGTACATCGAGCCCTTGGCCGTTGGCGATTCCTGGCCCGAGGCCCCGCTCTTCCTGGCCCCGGGATGGTACGTCAACGTCCCGCTCGAAGCGACCTACAGGGCCTCGTGGGAGGTGACCCCGCTGCCAATCCGAGATCTGGTCGAGCGCCCAAAAACGATTGAAAATCCAGAAGTGTAAAATGTCAAAACGCCTCGTGATGCTTAGTGACCCGGGACCCTGGCCGTCGCCGCCAGTGCCTCGGTGACAGGCCGGGCGATCCAGCACTCCGGCGGTGTGATCCCCAGCAAAACCGCGGCCGTGGCCGCCGTGTCGTAGGTGTTGATCGGGTCCGCCAGCTCGACACCGCACCCAATCCCCGGACCGCTGAGAATCCAGGGGATGAGCATCTCGTCCATTGTCGCGCCCCCGTGCGAGGTTCCCCGCCCCCCGTGGTCCGACGTGATCAGCACGGCAGCCCGATCGGTCAGACCGGCACGGTCAAGGGCCGAGACGATTCGCCCGATGAACCGATCGGCCTGTGTCACGGCATCGAGGTACGGCTCGCTCAGGAAGCCGTGATCGTGCAGCGCATGATCCACGTGATCCAGATGAACAAACAGCAGGGTCGGTCGCCGATCGACGAGGGCCGCCTCGGCCGCAGCAGTCGCCGCCTCGGGTCCATCGGCGTCGAGGTCCAGGTCAACCTCGTCTCCGTTTAGCAAGCGGCCGAACCCGCCCCAGTCGTAGATCACCGCGATCTCAGCCTCGGGCCGTTGCTCGCGAAGGATCGAGAAGATCGTCGGGAACCGTCCGTCCGGCCCGGCCACCGTCGGCGCGATCTCAAAGGCGTCGGGTTCCCAGGCGTTCGAGGTCACGCCGTGCTGTTCCGGCCCGGCTCCCATGATCATCGACGCCCAGTTCGGGCTGCTGGAGGTTGGCATCACGGCCCTCGCCCGCATCGACCAGGCCCCCCGAGCGATCACGGCGTCGATTGCCGGCGTCTCGGCGCGACGGATTCCCTCCGGCCCCAGGCCATCGACCCCAACGATCACCAAATGATCCACCCGGGCGCGCGGAGCAGGTTCGGCCCTCGTCTCTTGCTCAGTCGGATTGCCGGAAATCGGCATCGAGGTCATCAGCGCAAGGGTCAGCAGCGATGTCGGCAGCAGGAGGCGAATCATGGCAAGGTCCTCTCGGCTCGGCGATCAGTCCGCGTGGTCCTGGCGACGATACCCGGAGCGTGTTGAAGATTCACCTGAAGGGTCACTCGGAATGCCGGCAATTGCGGCCTCCTCGATCACCGTTGGCTTTACAACGGGCTCGGGTCGCAGAACAATGGCGATCGCTCCGCGATCGGCGAGGGGGGCATTGAGTCCACGATGACGAGTCATCAACGAGGCAACGCAATGGACGGTCGAATTCCGCAGACGCTCGCAATCGGGGCCGTGCTGATGCTCGGAGCGGTCGCGAATGACCCAGACCAGGCCACTCCCCTGACCGAGACGGGCGCCTTCACCCCCGGCATCGAGGGGCCCAACTGCGATGCGGCCGGGACCATCTATGCCGTGAACTTCGCCGAGCAAGGCACGATCGGCCGGGTGACTCCCGAAGGCGTTGGCGAGGTCTTTGTCCGTCTTCCCAGTCCAAGCGTCGGAAACGGCATCGTCTTCGACTCCAACGGCATGATGTACGTGGCCGATTACGTCGGCCACAACGTCCTTCGAGTCGATCCTGAGACCCGCGCGATCACCGTCTTCGCCCACGAACCCCGCATGAACCAGCCGAACGACCTGGCCATTGCCCCCGATGGGACCCTCTTCGCGAGCGATCCGAACTGGTCCGAAAGCACCGGGCAGATCTGGAAGATCTCCCCCTCGGGCGAGGTCTCTCGGGCAGCGGCCGACCTGGGAACGACCAACGGCATCGAGGTCAGCCCCGACGGGGCCTGGCTCTACGTGAACGAGTCAGTGCAACGAAATGTCTGGAAGTTTCCTATCCGCGATGATGGCTCCCTGGGCGAGAAGCAGCTCATCAAGCAATTTCCCGACCACGGCTTCGACGGGATGCGCTGTGACGTCGACGGAAACCTCGCCATCACCCGGCACGGCAAGGGGACGGTCATCCTCATGACCCCCGACGGCGAGATTCTCCGGGAAATCGACGTGCTCGGGAAGTTTCCCACAAATCTTTGCTTCGGCGGCCCCGACGGCAAGACCGTTTACGTCACCGAGGTCGAACACACGAGACTCGTCTCGTTCCGCGTCGAAACGCCGGGCCTGGCCTGGCAACGACATCACGATCGGTAAGGCCGCACCCTCGTTCGAAGCGGTCCATTCGTCCATTCAAACTGCACCATTTTGTGCCTAACAGGATCTCATCAGCTCATGAATCCCCAAGACAAGGCGGAAGCACTCGGCCTCACCTTCTCGAAGCAGGAGCCCGGCTACCTGGCATTGGTCGTCCGCAGCGGGAATCTTTTGATCACGTCAGGACACGTCAGCGACATCAAAGGGAAGCTCGGTGCCGGCCTTTCCGTCGACGAGGGGAAGGCCGCCGCCCGCGAGTGCGCCGTCAAGATCCTCAACTCGGTCTGGAACGCCCACGGAACCCTCAACGGCCTGCGCGTTCTGAAGGTCCTCGGCTGCGTCAACTCGACGCTCGAATTCCACGAGCAACACCTTGTCATCAACGGTTGCAGCGACCTCCTGCACGAGATCTTCGGCAAGGACGGCGACGGCTACCACGCCCGCAGCGCCCTCGGCTTCGCCCAGCTCCCGACCGGCGTCGCCGTCGAGGTCGAGGCCATCTTTGAGATCAAAGGTGAATAAGCTGCCTGGAGTATTCCTCGGTTTACTCCTCCTTGGCAATTTCTGTCATCAATGCTACGGTTGACGGGGAGAGGAGGGAGTTATGACCACCATGAACATCTCGCTTCCCGAAGAAATGAAGGCCTTTATCGACGCACAGATCGCTCGCGAGGGTTATGCCTCGGCGAGCGAGTATGTTCGTGATCTGATCCGAGAGGCTCAGCGGCGACACGCGAGGAACGAGCTGGATGTCAAGCTGCTGGAAGGCCTTGAAGGTCCTGCTGTCGAGATGACCCGTGAGGACTGGGACGCGATTCGTCGCGAGGCGCTCGAAGGGCTTCGCGACGGAGGCTCAGCCCCGTGAACGGAATCGTCCGCCGCCGGGCCTCAGCCCGACGGGATCTGGTGATGAACGCTCGGTATTTTGCTCGTGAAGCGGGATTCACCGTGGCCAATCGGTTCCTTGACGCGGTTGAGACGACGTTGGATCAGCTAGCAAGGCAGCCAGGCCTAGGGACCCGGTACGAACTCGAATCTGACGTGGTCGGTGAACTGAGGGTTTTCCCCGTCACTCGGTTTCGTAAGCACCTCATCTTCTACCGGTCGATCGACGGCGGGATTGAACTGGTCCGCGTCCTGCACGGTGCCCGAGAGATTCACCCTCTCCTTGCCAAGGAGTTTGGCATCGACGATACGGTCCCAGACGCAGACGAATGAGTGTCGCGTGCCTCCCGATCGCAATGTGATGGACGAGCGAGAATTCGTTCGTTCTCTTTGAATAAGAGTGCATTCACTTTTTAGAGAATCTCCGTCACCACCCTCCCCGCCACGTCGGTCAGGCGGAAGTCTCGGCCGGCGTAGCGGTAGGTCAGGGCCTCGTGGTTGAGGCCGAGCAGGTGCAGTAACGTCGCGTGCAGGTCGTGGATGTGGACCTTGTCCTCGACGGCGTAATAGCCGTACTCGTCGGTCGCGCCGTGTCGGTAGCCGGATTTGACGCCACCGCCGGCGAGCCACATCGTGAACCCTTCCGGGTTGTGGTCGCGACCGTTCTTCCCCTGGGCGGTCGGGGTTCGGCCGAACTCTCCTCCCCAGAGGACGAGCGTGTCGTCGAGCAGCCCTCGGGCCTTCAAATCGGTCAAGAGGCCGGCGATCGGCCGATCGACTTCCCGGGCGTTCTTCTCGTGGCCGGCCTTCAGATCGCTGTGCTGGTCCCACTGCACGTTCGTGTCGCTGTGCGTCACCTGCACGAACCGCACCCCGCGCTCCGTGAGCCGACGGGCCAGCAGGCACTGGCGGCCGAAATCGGCCGTCACCGGGTCGTCGAGCCCATAGAGGCGATGCGTCGCGGGAGACTCGCCCGCGATCTCCTGCACTTCAGGCATCTCCGTTTGCATTCGGAAGGCCAGCTCGAACGAATCGAGCCGGGCTTCGAGCGCCTGGTCGGGGCCGGAGACGTCGAGGTGATCGCCGTTCAGCTCTGCCAGCAGGTCAAGCTGCGCACGCTGCACATCGGTGGTGAGCCGTTCGTTTTTGATGTAGCGGACCTGGGCCTGATCCGACGGCACGCTCGCATTGCCAAGCGGCGTCCCTTGATAGGCGGCCGGCAAAAAGGCCGATCCCCAGTTGCGAACACCGCCGTGGGCCAGGGTCGGGCAGATGGTGACAAACCCTGGCAGATTCTGGTTCTCGGTTCCCAGACCATACGTGATCCACGACCCCATACTCGGCCGGACGAACGTGTCGCTGCCCGTGTGCAGCATCAAGAGCGCCCCGCCATGTGCCGCGTTTGTGCCGTGCAAGGAGTGGATCAAACAGAGGTCATCCACATGCTGGGCCACGTTCGGGAACAGCTCGCTGACGGCGATCCCACTCTCGCCGAAGCGCCGGAACTTCCAGGGAGAGGCGAGTAAGGCCCCCGTCTCGGCGAACTGCACCCGGGGCTTGGCGAACGGCAGAGGCTTGCCGTCATCGCGCTGAAGCCTCGGCTTCGGATCGAAGGTGTCGAGGTGCGACGGCCCCCCCTTCATGAACAGGAAGATGATCCGCTTCGCCTTCGGCGCGAAATGCGGGACCTTCGGCGCGAGTGGATTCGAGGACAATCCCCCTTCACCCTGCGAATGCTCGGCCAGCAAGGCGGCCAGGGCGACCGAGCCGAACCCGCTCGCAGTGTTGCGAAGCATCTGGCGACGGTTCCACAGGAGGGGCCACAATCGATCCACGGCTCGAACTCCTTCCTATCTCATCGAATGTACATGAATTCGTTCGCTGCCAGGATTACCTGGCACAGTGCCGTCCACGATTCCCGCCGCAGCGCATCCTCATTCATCGTGCTCCCATCCGATTCCCAGGCCTCAGCCAATCGATCGATCGCGGCAAGTGCCCTCGCCGTTTCCTCGTCCGAAGGGGGCCGAGCGTAGGCCCGTTCGTAGAGCAAGGTAATCCGCTCCGCATCGCTCCGATCGGTTTGCCCAAGAAGATCCGTCGCCAGGTCCGAGGCCGCCTGAAGCACCAAATCACTGTTCATCAGGAAGAGTGCCTGTGGCGCCACGGTCGTGCTCTGCCGATCGCCGACCGCCACGCTGGCATCCGACGCATCAAAAAGCTGGAAAACGTCGTACAGGTGGTTCCGTACGATCGGCAAGTAGAGCGATCGGCGGTTGCTGTCGTAGTTCGTCAGGTCCTTCGAGGTGTGATTGAAGAAATACCCCCGATTTTCGACCGTCAGGAGTGAGCCGCCGACCTCTCGATCGAGCCGGCCGCCTAGCGCTAGCAAGGCGTCCCGGATCGCTTCGGCCTCCAGACGACGGATCGGCATCCGCCAGAGGAAGCGATTCTCGGGGTCGATGGCCGTGGCCATCGGGTTCGGATCGCTGCTCATCTGATAGGTTTGCGATCCCATGATCCTCCGGTGCATCGCCTTGATCGACCAGCCATCCTCGACAAACCGATGAGCGAGCCAGTCGAGCAGGGGACCATGCGTCGGCTCGTCGCCCAGCACGCCGAAGTTGTCGGTCGAGGCGACGATCCCGTTGCCGAAGTGCCAACGCCAGATCCGGTTGACCATCACCCGGGCGGTCAGCGGGTGCTCCTCGTCCGCAATCCAGCGCGCCAGTTCCAGCCGTCCGCTGCTCGACTCGTTGAACTCCGGTGTTTCGAAGCGGGTCAGGGCCGTCGGCACGCGCCTCGGGACGACCTCGCCGAGCGTCAGATGACTCCCTCGGATGTGGATAGCCAGATCGGTCACGGCCTCCCCTTCGGTCACCCCCATGGCCGTCGGGAGTTCGGGAGCAGCCTCCTTGATTGCCTTCAAGGCCTCCTGGAGCCCCTTCAACTCCTCCTTCGTCTCGTCCGGATACAGGGACTCCGGTTTCTCGGGAAGCTCGAAGCCCTCGCCCCCCTCGGCGATGAGCCGGGCGTTGGCCGTCTCGGTGGCTTCGCGAATCGCCTTCTCGGCCTCGGCAACCTTCTGGTCGTGCTCGGCCTTGCGGACCAGATCTTCGGGCGTCGGAATCTCGTGCTCGTGCCACTGGGCGACGGTCTTGAATGAGTCCATCGTCCGGGTGCTCTTGAAGATTCCGGCCAGGGCGTAGTAGTCGGCCGTCGAGATCGGGTCGAACTTGTGGTCGTGGCACCGGGCGCAGCCGATCGTCAGGCCGAGAAAGGTCCGGCCGAGCGTATCGAGCTGCTCGTCGATGATGTCCATCTCCATCTTCTGCTGATCCGGCTCGGCCAACACCTTCGGCCCGAGCGACAGGAAGCCGGTGGCGATCACCTGCCGGTGGGCTTCCTCGGGATCGTCCGACTTCGGCAGCAGATCGCCCGCCAGTTGCTCGACGACGAAGCGGTCGTACGGCCGATCCTCGTTGAACGCCTCGACCACGTAATCGCGATACCGCCAGGCGTTCCCGTGCGCCACGTTCTCGTCCGAGCCGTTCGAGTCGGCATAGCGGGCCACATCCAGCCAGTGCCGTCCCCATCGCTCGCCATACGCCGGCGACGCCAGCAGCCGCTCGACCACCCGCTCAAACGCCTCGGGTGACTCGTCAGCCAAAAAGGCCGCCACCTCCTCCGGCGTGGGCGGCAATCCCGTGAGGTCGAACGTCGCCCGACGGATCAAGGTCCGCCGATCGGCCGGAGGGGCAGGGGAGAGCCCCCGGGCCTCCAGCTCGCTCAGAATGAACCGATCCAGATCCGACTTCGGCCACGATGCGTCCGAGACCCCCGGCACTTCCGGATCGCTCATCGGCTGAAACGACCAGAGGTCCACCTCCTCCGGATCCTCCCACGCCTTCGCCTTCGATGCCTCGCTCGGCCTCGCGCCGTCGCCCACTCTCGGGTCCGGCGCTCCCATCTCAACCCACTCTACCAACCGTGCAATCTCTTGATCCGACAGCTTCCCCTCGGGCGGCATCTTCAGGAGCACGTCCTCGTACCGCACCGCCTCAATCAGGAGACTGTTCTCCGGATCTCCCGGCACAACCGACGGCCCCAGGTCGCCGCCCACCTCCCACCCGAGCTTGCTGTCGAGCACCAGCCCCCCTCGAATCCTCGGGGCCTCCTCGGAGTGGCACGCATAGCAATGCTCCACCAGCACCGGGCGCACGTGCGTCTCGAAGAACGCGATCCCCTCCTGCGAGGCCTGCGGCTCGTCCGCTCCGGCGACCCCAATCGGAACAAGCGCCATCAGCACCGCGATCATCCCAAGGACCCTGATCCCTCGGAATCGTCGGCAACTGCACTCGAACCTCGGCCGCTGGTCGTCCCGATTCCCGATCATGTCGGCAGCGTCCTCCGCGATCGCGTTGCCCCCCGCGTCTTCCCTGCCCTGCTTGGGGAATCGACACTCAGGGGCCCTTCGGATTGTCCAACATGCGTTGGATATCGAATGCCCCATTGTACCCGAAACCCGAGCCTCGTGAGCCCCTTTTCCAGTGGCAGCTCACAACTTCCGCCGAGTACAAATGCACGGCGAGCCGTAAACCGGCCGTCGCTGCCCGGGCCGTGGGCCGCGACTCCCTGCGAATCTGCCCGGTCCCCGGCGAAGGCCACACGACACGACAACAATTGCCCGGTGGCCAGAGGCCCGAAACAATAAGACCGGAGACGACGATGGCGGTGGCGTAGCCCCGCGTTGTTTCGACTGCTTCAGCTCACCTCGCCGCTCACCGCGACCCTGGAGACGTCATGGACTACGGAATCGACCGGAGGGATTTCGGAAGACGGACGACCGTGATCATCGGTGGCCTGTTGACGGGCATCCCGGCCGTCGGTGCGACGACTCCCCGCCGGGACCGCGACGGCTCGGACACCCGGCTGCTACAGCTTGGCCTCAACGCCCTGGCCCGGGCCCCCCGGTTCGATTACTTCGCCGACGGCCATCGAGGCGCCAGCATGGTGGCTGCCCACCTGATGTGCACGGACAACGACCTGGACGAGCGGGCGACGGCCCGGATCATCGAGCTATTCGACCACAACTGGGCCAAGACCCCGCTGTGCGAGCCCTTCCCGGATGCCGAGCCCCGTCCGGAGCGGATCGACGAGATTGGGGCCGCCCTGGCCGAGGGAGGAGGAGTGCTCCGGCAGGTCGGCCACGACGCGATCTTCGCCATGCTGGCGATCAAGGCCTTCCGCATGCACCCCGAGGCGGCCACGCCCGGGCGGATCGACGGGGTCTGTCGCCTCATCCGCTCCTTTACCCCCTGGCGTGATGTGGACCCGGACCCCGACGTCGATCCGCCCTCGTTTGCGGACGAGGTGGCTGCCTCAAGGTTCATCCTCCGTGAGGCCCTGGCGGCGATCGATCGGTTCGAGGGGTACGGCCAGGGGTTCGCCGGTCACATGCTGACCTTCGGCCAGGCGTTGGTGGAGCTGGCGGCGATGGGGGAGGTCGAATGGGCCGAGAGCTGCCGGACCGCCTTCCGCAAGTACGTGACCGTGACCCGCCAAGGTCCCGATGCCGATGCGAGGCGGATCCCGGACCACCGGCCGAGCGCGCTGCGGCCCACCGACACCGCCTACTGGGAGAAGCGCGGTGAGCGCACCCTGGGCATCGGGCACGTATTCAAATACCCCTACAGCTGTTACGACCTGCTGCGGCGGGCCGAGGACCCGGAACTGGCCCGCGCCTGGGATGCGAAGGCGTATCACCTGTTCTGAAGCCGGTCGAACGACCACGGGGCAACCGAACAGGGTGCTTCCTGCCCCTCAGGAACGTCCCCGATCAACCCGCGTGGCCCGACGGACGAGGCGATCATGACGCGCAACGCGTGCGATGACCATGGGCAGGGCGGAGGATCAGGCTGACGATCCCCCCTGCTCACGGCTATCGCATCGCGGCCGTGCCGAGGCGACGTCGCGGGGCCAGCGCTTGGGGGGGGACCCCGCCAGCGCTGCGGCGTCAGGGCCGACGGGGCGAACGAAGGTGTTTGATCCCGGCGACTCCCCGAGGTTCCGATTCCTGCGAGATACGCCAGGCGAACCAGAGAAACGACGGGTCTCGGGAGATCGGCCCGCGCGGGATCGCGACGATATTGCTTGGCAAGGTGGTCCGTGTTGGGAAACCGCCATGATGCCGCGATGCGACCGCCATGTTCCTACTGGAGGTTGAAGCTGAGGTCGATGCTGCCACCGCGAATTCGCCAGCGGTCGCGGCGTCGAACGGCCTCCAGTGAGGGTCCTGATACCGTGTCCTGCTCGGGGCCAGGAGTTCGGCGCTCTTACCGGTAGTCAGGTCCACGCGGCGGAGGACGTAGTCGGAAGGAAAGAGTCTCGCTGCGTAAAGCAGGTGCTGTCCTTCGGGCGAGTAGGAGAGGTCAGTCGTCTCATGAATGAGCTCCTGGCCCTGCAAGCGCTGGGGCTCGGAGCCGGGTGGCGGATTCACCGGGTCGAAGTCGCTCCCAACCGTGTAAGCGACTCCTCCCGGCAGGAACGCGATTCTGCTGCCATCCGGGGTCCAGGTCACATCCAGGATCGGATCGGTCGCAAACTCCTCCCCTGTGTCCGGGTTGAGCACTCCAGGGCCAATCACCGTGCGCCGCGTGGTGGGATCGGGAATGAGCGGCACCGGGTCGAGCACCGGGGTCGGATCGCCTGTCACGGGGTCAGGCTTGCTCTCGAAAGGCATCAGTCGCACTGTCTCAATGTGATAAAACACCCGTGGGTAGATCTGAGTATCAGCGATCCGTGTCGTCCACTCGTAGGCGATCTCCTGGCCGTCCGGACTCCAGACTGGATGTGTCAAGGACGATCGGTCGTCCCCTTCGGCGACCGGGATCGAGAAGGAAAACTCCACGGACGGGCCAATCTCGACGAACGGATCGGCCGAGTCTCCATTCCAGACCACGGTCATCGCGCCGATCCCGGAATTCTCCCTGTCGCCTTGGACCTGGTACGCGATCTTCCCTTGATAGCCGTTGGAGGGATCGCCATCGAGGTCGGGCGACCAGCTCGGAGCGTAGGAGAACACGCCATCCAGCGCCGTGAGGGGGACGACGTTAGGGTCGGTCCCGAATCGAGAAGTCACACGCGTCGAGACCTCGTCAACGCCGTCGCCGTCGAGGTCCGCGATGTCGACATCGATCAGGAGGATCTGGTAGTCGGTGGCATTCAATGTGTTCGAGGAGACGACCACCGCCACGGCGCCCTGGTAGCCGTTGGAGGGATCACCATCGAGGTCGGGCGACCAGACCGGGTCATCGAAGTCGAGGTTTTCGTCGGCCCCGGACCAGATGACGGTCTGATTCGACCAGTCCTCGTTCATGACGACGAGGTTGTCGATGAAATCCGCATTCGGCTTTGCTTGGGATGCTTCGACGAAGACGATGGCCGGGTCGGCCGAGGTGGGAGGTGGGGGGGCGGGGGTGGGTCGCCACCACCAGGCTTGCCGCCGCCCTTGCTGAGCAGGAGGCGGGACTCCAGGGAGTCGAACCTGGGTCGTCGGGAAACGCGACGCGAGTTGGTCAAGCGAATCATGGGAGGCTCCTTAGAAAGGCATCTGCGCGAATCACGGCGCACGGACTCTCAAGTATCTTATTGTGAAATTAGAAAGAGAAATGGTGTGATCAACTGCTTGGTATCTTAACATTCCGAATCCAGCCGGGAGGCGTGGCCGTCCGCTGAGCACCGCGACGCAGAACCGGTCAGGTGGGAAGGGGGTCGACCGGCAGAATGCCGCGAGGCTCCGGAACTTCGGGATCGAGGCCCAAAATCAGCGCAGCCTCGCGATAGATCCACCAGAATCCGGCATCACGTGACTCGTGCTCGAGGCACCATTGGGTCGCACGCTCGAACCACTCGGTTGCGGCCTCACGATCGCCGCGATGTGCCAGGACCAACGCCATGGCCGCGAACTCGAACGCATCGCCTCCGTTGTGCTGCCTCAGCGCCTCGCGCAGCTCGTGTTCTGCCGTGGATGAGTCTCCAAGCCGGAAGTGGATTACCGCGAGACGGGCCCGATGGTGCTCGCGCGTGTCCCCAATCTGGACGGCTTCCCTGGCGGCGCGGAGGCCAAGCGAAAAGTCACCGTTGGCCGGGGCGTCGACCATGGTGGCCAACCAGTAGGCGAGCTTGCTGAGCTGAACCGCTCGGCGCTCCCGCTGATGGAGGTCCAGGCTGATCGGGGTCTCCAGACCCTCACGAAGCCAGCGCTCGCAGAATGCCCGGATCACCGGGCCGTCGCCCATCTCCTCGAGAGTCTCGACGTAGAGCCCCATCGACGAGCTGACCATGATATGCTCGAATCCGTAGTAGGCTCGTCTGCCCTCGGCCGCCTCGAGATAGAGCTCCGCCGCCTTCTGTAACTGCCCATCGCCCCGGTAGACATGCGCCAGTTCGTGGATGCCCTTGAGCGTTGCCGGGTGGCCCGGGCCGAGCTGGAGCCGATTGCTTCGAACGACGGCACCGAGCAAGTTTGCGGCCTCCCCAAAGGCACCCAGTCGACAGCGGGCCTGTCCGAGCAGGGTCATCGTCCAGAGTGTCTCCGGATGGCCTGCCCCTTGCACCTTCTGTTGGATGCCAAGGTTGTGTTGGAGTAAGTCGCTGGCCTCCTGCAGGTTCCCCGCACGAATGAGCGCATCACCGAGGTCCGCATGCGCAGCGAGGGTTGCAGGATGCGCTGCGCCGAACACGCGCCGGTGAGACTCGGCCGAACGGCGTGCCAATCGGATCGCCTCCTGCTTCCTGGCCATGTTGTGGAATCCACTCGGATTGACCACAGGCACGAGTGCCGAGAGGGTCTCAAGGGTTTCCGGGTGTTCCGGACCGAGGAGACGCTCGCGGATCTCCAGCGCACGGCGCAGGTTCCGTTCGGCATCGGCATAGCGGCCCAAGGCGAAGTCCGCCTGGCCCAGGGCCGTGCGCATGGACGCCTCGAGCCTCGGCTGATTGGCGAACTGAGTCGCCAGAGCGTTCTCGGCAGAGTCGATCAGATCGCTGACCCGCACGGCCTTGCCCGCCGCTTCGGCGGGGGCCGCAGAGCCAAGCACGTCCTTGACCAGGAACTCCGTGACGAGGCGTGTCTCGCCGGCGCGACGCTCGGCGGCTTGCTCGGCCTTCACCGCTCGAACCGCCTGCCGGAGGCTCACCAGGGTCCCGGCGATAAGGGTCAACGCCAGGAGCAAACCGGTCATCAGCCCCGCGCGATAGCGGCGAGCGAACTTGGAGAACCGGTACCAGGCGGTGGGCGGCCCGGCCTCCACGGGCTGGTCGGTCAGGTACCGCATCAGATCAGCCGCAAGACCAGTGGCGGTTTCGTAGCGGCGTTTGCGATCCTTCTCCAGGCACCTCATGACGATCCAGTCGAGCTCGCCGCGGAGGGCGCGGTCCAGCCGGCGCGGGTCGGTCTGACGCCGGGCGGACACGCTGGCCAGACGCTGCCCGAGGGTGTTGAGGCGCGTGCTGGGTTTCGGCGGCTCGACCTCGTGGAGCATGCGCCGCATCTCGTCGTAAGCGGCACGCGCCAACGTATCGGGATCGAAGGGAGTCGTCCCGCTCAGAAGCTCGTAGAGTAAGACGCCCAGGGAGTAGATGTCACTCCGGGTATCCACATCCACGCCCGCGAGATCCACCTGCTCTGGACTCATATAAAGGGGTGTGCCAATAATCTGGTGAACGCCCGTGAACAGCGTCCTGTCCGTGAGGCTCTGGCCGGTGGCCTTGGCCACGCCGAAGTCGATGATCTTGGGCACCGGCACGCCGTCGATGACCGTCACGAGCACGTTCGACGGCTTCAAGTCGCGGTGGATGACCCCCTTCTGATGGGCGTGCTGCACCGCTCGGCACACCAGCACAAAGATCTCCAGCCGCCCGGCGATGGAGAGCTGCTGCTGATCGCAGTACTGGGTGATGGGCTGGCCGCGGACCAACTCCATGACGAAGTAAGGCCGACCGGCGGGCGTCATGCCGCCGTCGTGGACCTTGGCGATGTTCGGGTGGTCCATCAGGGCCAGGGCCTGGCGCTCAGCCTCGAAGCGGGCGACGACCTGCTTCGTGTCCATGCCCGGCTTGATCACCTTCAGGGCCACGCGTCGGCGAATCGGCTCGGATTGCTCGGCGACGTAGACGACGCCCATGCCCCCCTCGCCGATCGGCTCCAGCAGCCGATACGGGCCGAGGGATCCCCCCGGGCACTCGATCGGCGTCGGCGGAACCGCGTCGATCATCGGCGTCATGGCCGGCGATTCCAGGAAGTCCCCGGCCTGTTCGTGGGCCCGCAGCAGTTCCTCGACACGACCGCGCAGCTCGGGATCGCCCGCACAGACCCGATCGAGATAGCCGGCGCGCTCCGAGGCCGATGCCAGGTCGAGGGCCTCGGCGAAGATCGCCATCGGGCGGGGCGGGGCGGTTGGTCTGAGCATGGGACACCTTCCTTTCCAGCGGTCTCCAAAGGCATAGGCACCGTCCCGGCTCGCGATGCGACACCCCGGCCCCAACTTTTTCCGCGCAGGATGGGGAGCCCCTCCTCCATCCAGGAGCCCGGAGACGGCGCCGCGCTGCGATCCAGGGGATCCCCCACCCACCGGATCCCTTCAGGCTCCCGTCCCGTGCCCCTCCCCTGCGTCGGCCTCCAGGGCGTGGAGCAGCCAGGCCCGAGCGTAGGCCCAGTAGCGGTCGGCGGTCCGCCGGCTGATGCCGAGGGCCTCGGCGACCTCCTCCTGGCTCAGGCCGGCGAAGAAGCGGAGCTTGACCACACGCGCGCACTCCGGCTCCTCGTCCGCGAGCCGGGCCAGCGCCTCGTCGAGGGCGAGCAGGTCGAGGTCGTCGGTCTCGGCCTCGATGTCCACCCGGTCGAGGTCGACCCGACGCAGCCCCCCGCCCCGCTTCAGGCGGCCCTTGGCGCGCGCCTGGTTGATGAGGATCAGGCGCATCGCCTCGGCCGCGGCGGTGAAGAAGTGAGTACGCCCTTGCCACTGTCGCCCGCGGTCGCTCCCGACGAGGCCGAGATAGGCCTCGTGGACCAGCGCCGTCGCCTGGAGTGTTTGCCCCGGTTTCTCCCGGGCCAGGCGACGCGCGGCGAGCGTGCGCAGCTCCTCGTAGACCAGCGGCAGGAGCCGCTCGGCCGCCTGGGGATCACCATCCTCGATCGCACAGAGAATGCGCGTCACGTCGTTCATGGGGAAGTGCCCCAGAGGCGTTCGACTCCAGCCGCGGTGTCACCTCGCGACGGCGAAGGGATTCGTTCCTACCGACCGGCGGCCGGTCCAGAGAGCGGAAGGGGGCGTTCCTCACCTCGAATGCTCCGCCCTCCGCCGCACTGCCGAGGGCCTTGAAATCAGCCCGCCAGGCGAGGGGCCTGAGCCTGGCCGACGTCGCCCAGAGGAGCGGCATCGACCGGGCCGCGCTGAGCCGCCTGGAGAACGAGCACAACGTCAATCCGAAGCTGGAAACCCTTGGTCGCTATGCAGGCGCCCTTGACCTGGAAGTTACGATCACGATCGACGACCCGGCCCGGTAACCTCAAATCAGCTCCCGGATCGGCTCCCGATCGTCGACCAACGCAATCGGCCGGCCTCCCCGGTCGTGGAGGAAGGTTTCCGAGGCATGGATGCCGAGGGCGTGGTAAAGCGTGGCGAAGACCTCTCGGAAGTGGACGGGACGTTCGACCGGGCGTTCGCCGAAGCGGTCGGTGCGGCCGATGACCTGGCCGGTCCTCAGGCCTCCGCCGGCGATCAGGCAGTTGCCGACGTGAGGCCAGTGGTCGCGGCCGGCGTCCTTGTTGATCCGAGGGGTCCGGCCGAACTCGCCCCAGACGACGATCGAGACGTCATCCAGCTTCCCAAGGGCCTCCAGGTCCTCGACCAGAGCGGTGATCCCCTGGTCGAGCATCGGCAAGGCGACCTTCGCCTTCTTGAAGTTATCGAAATGCCAGTCCCAGTTGAAGCCGCCTCGGCTCTCTCGCTCCAGGGGCCAGGGACTGAACGCCAGGGTCACGCAACGGACCCCGGCCTCAATCAGCCGACGGGCCACGATCAGATTTTCGAGCAGCTTCGGCCCACCGTGTTCCGGTTCCCCTCCCGACGGGGCGCCATAGCGGGCCAGCGTGCGAGGATCTTCTCGGGACAGATCGAGCGCCTCGGCCACCGTGCTGGAGGTCAGCAGGTCGAACGCCTGGGAGGTATAGGCGTCGAACGAGGTCACGGCTCGGGTCTGGTCGAGGCCCCTTCGGAAGCGATCGAGGCTCCCGAGCAAGGCCCGGCGATCGGCCAGGCGGTTCAGGTCCACGCCCGAGAGATTGATCTCGTCGTTCCCCTTCTTGAACGGCTCGAACCCTGCGTGACGGGCGCCGAGGTAGCCCCCTTGATTGAGCGAGGCCCGGGTCGTCGATTCCGTGTTCGGCGGCGCGAGGCTGAGAAACGGGGGCACGGCCGGATCGCTCGGCCCTCGGATCGCCGACAGCACGGCGCCAATCGACGGCCACCCCCCCTCGGGATAGCCGGGGATCTCCGGCGAGTCCCCCTGTTGGGGGTGGCTCTCCCAGCCGGTCAGGCACTGGTGCAGGTTGTGGTCGTCTCGTCCGCCGACGAGCGTCCGAATCACAGCGAAGCGGTCCATCGAGGCCGCGAGCCTCGGCATCAGCTCGCTGATCCAGATGCCCGGCACGCTCGTCTCGATCGGCGAGAACTCTCCTCGGATCTCGGCAGGGGCCTCCGGTTTCAGGTCGAACATGTCGAGGTGCGGCGGCCCGCCCGGCAGGACGATCATGATGATCGCCTTCTCCGACGACCCTTTGCCCGACGCCTGCTCGGCCCGGAGGATCTGCGGCAGCGAGAGGCCCCCGAAGGCCAGGCTCCCCAGCTTCAAAAAGCCCCGCCGTGACACACCGTCGCAATATCGCCCGCCCGGTCCACTGATTGAGAGCATCGCCGTCTCCGTTCAGGATCACACACACATTAGGTTGCGTGTTGATGTGAACAGTGTTTTCTGAGCGTCAAGCCCAGGCCGACGGCCTACGCGGTGGCCTGCCGAGGATCGACGTCAAGGAGGCTTCCAACACGGAGGGACCAGGCCGGTGCCTCGGGTCGTGGTTGCACGAATCGAGGGCGTCGGCGGGAGGGGTGCAAGGCCCAATAGTGCTCTCACCGTTGTACCGATCATGGGGCGCCGGGACAACTCCAAGGGGGGGGACTCCAGGAGATTCTGGCAACGGGGAGAGGCTCTCTCACTGAGCCGCAGAGAAGGCAGATGAGCAAGAGGAAAGAGGGCAGAGGTCTGGCTCTCGGCCGCACTCTCGTACTCTGCGCCTTTTGCGGCTCTGCGCGCGATCTCCTCCCCGTCTCCTTCCCGCCGCTTCTCTCAACGGAATCCGATCGCGCACCCGCTCGAAGCCCGGAATGCGTGGCGACTGACGATGCCGTCCTGCCGGCTCCTGACCCGCCCGGGCCGGCCCTGTGTCCTCGCGTGCTCCGCTCCGCTATGGTGTCGAGGGGTGTGTCCCTCGGGTCAGTGGGCCTTCCGGCGGCCGACGGCCCGATTCCCTTGTGTGATGGAGATGATCGATGAGCCGAACCTTCCGACCAATCTGCCGGGCGAGCTTTGCCTGGGTCCTGCTCCTCGCGACGATCCCGCCGATCGCCCGAGGGGCTGTTGAGGATGCCCCTGCAACGTTTACCCCCGAGCTGATCGCCCAGCTTCAGGTGGTCACACAGGTCGCCGCCTCGCCCGATGGGGAGGCCATCGCCTACGTGCTGGCCGTCCCTCGGAACCTGAAGAGCGAGAAGGATGGCCCAGCCTGGACCGAGTTGCACCTGGTCGATGACGACGGCCGAAGCCGTCCGTACGTCTCCGGCGAGGTGAACGTCTCGCAGGTCTCGTGGACGCCTGACGGCACCGGCATCGCCTTCCTGGCCAAACGCGGGAGCGACGAGTCTCCGAGCCTCTACGTCATCCCCGTCGACGGCGGCGAGGCCCGCCGCGTCCTCGCGCACAAGGAGGCCATCGCCTCCTATTCCTGGAGCCCCGACGGTAAGAAGGTCGCCTTCCTGGCCAGCGAATCGGTTCCCGACGATCAGAAAAAACTCCGCGACCAGGGGTTCAATCAACGCGTGTTCGAGGAAGAATGGCGAGCCGTCCGCGTCCTGATCGCCACCATCGGGGACGACGAGGCCGACGAACCGAAGGCCCTGGAGCTGGACGGCTCGGCCTCCGAACTATCCTGGAGCCCCGACGGCGCGCACCTGGCCGTCGCCCTCGCGCCGACCCCCGGCGTCGACGACGGCTTCATGAAGCGCAAGGTCCACGTCGTCGACGCCGAGTCGGGCGAGGTCGTCCGGGCCCTCGACAATCCCGGCAAGCTCGGCCCGGTCCGGTGGAGCCCCGAGGGGACCCGGCTCGCCTTGATCTCGGCCGCCGACCTGAACGATCCGTCCCCCGGCCGCGTCCTCGTCGCCTCGATCGACGACGGCAACCTGACCGAGCTGGCCCCGGGACACGAAGGGCAGTTTGAAGACCTGACCTGGCTCAACGAGACGACCCTCCTCGCCCTCAGCTCCGAGGGAGTGCAGACGACCCTCCGAGAACTCTCGGTCGACGACCCCTCCCGGAGCGAGGTCGTGGTCCAGGGTCCGGTGATCTTCAACGCGATCCACCGCCCGAGCGGCTCCGAGACCATCGCCCTGATCGGCGAGACCCCCCGGCATCCGGCCGAAGTCTACCGCATGGTCCAATCCGGCTCGGAGCCCGAGCGAGTCACCCAGCACAACACCGTGCTCGATGATCTCCGATTCGCTGATCAAGAGGTCATCACGTTCAAGGCCCGCGATGGTCTGGAACTGCAAGGGATCTTGATCCACCCGCTCGACCGCGAGGAAGGGGCCCGGTCCCCGATGATCCTTTACGTCCACGGTGGCCCTGAGGCGCACGACCGCAACGGCTGGCTGACCAGCTACGCCCAGCCCGGCCAGCTCGCCGCAGGCCGAGGCTTCGCCGTCTTTTACCCGAACTACCGGGGCAGCACCGGCCGCGGCGTCGCCTTCTCGAAGCTCGGCCAGAATGACGCCGCCGGCAAGGAGTTCGACGACCTCGTCGACGCCATCGACCACTTCGACAAGACCGGCCTGATCGACCCGAAGAAGGTCGGCATCACCGGCGGATCGTACGGCGGCTATGCCTCGGCCTGGGGAGCGACCTACTATTCCGACCGCTTCGCCGCGGCCGTGATGTTCGTCGGCATCTCCGACAAGATCGCCAAGTCGGGCACCACGGATATCCCTGAAGAGGAATATCTTGTTCATGCCCGCAAGCGCCCCTGGGAGGACTGGCAGTTCTTCCTGGAGCGGAGCCCGATCCACCACGTCACCAAGGCCCAGACCCCGATCCTCATCCTCCACGGCGAGGAGGACCCCCGCGTTCACCCGGCGCAGTCGCTCGAGCTGTACCGCTACCTGAAGCTCGTCGATCAGGCCCCCGTGCGCTTGATCCTCTACCCGGGCGAGGGGCACGGCAACCGCCGGGCCGCCTCGCGCTATGACTACAACCTGCGGATGATCCGCTGGATGGAGCATTACCTCCAGGGAGAAGGGGGCGACCCTCCCCCCTTGCAGCTCGAGTATGAGGTCCTCAAGGACGATTCGGCGTCGTGAGACCCCCTCGGGAAGAACGTCGAGAGGCCATCGCCCCCCGATGGATCGTGGGGCGATGGCCTCCGGCGACGGGGTTTTGTCGCGTTCGGACATCGGAATGCGAGGGTTCTCGACCGCTCTCGGTCCAGGAGGGGAATCAATCAGGAGATCCGGCAACAATCGGCCGCTCGCTGGCCGGATCGTGACATATCCTGCTCTCAGCGGGAGAGCGGAGCGGCCGCGAATGACGCTCGCCACCGTCACCACGCTTGAGATTCGGACGACCGTTCGCCCTCGGGGGAAAGGGCCGCCCAGGCGTTGGCCTGGCCCTCGTGAGACCAACGGGAGTCGACGCGCGGATGAGTGACTGTGATGCAAGCCCCACCGTGTGACCTGATTGCGATTCCCATTGAGGGCCTGGATCGATGGTCCTGGAGTCGACCTTCGCCGATTGTCTCGGCCAGCCTCGCAACCGCGATCCTGGACTCGGCAACGATTGAAATGGTCCCGGGGCCGTTCGTCCGAGTGCCGGATTCGGATCCGATCGTGGCTCATCGAGAGGCCGCAGACTTCGAGATCCGAGGCCAGCGCATCGGCCCTTACGTGCTCCTTGAGCCTCTGGGGGCAGGGTCTCAGGCGGTTGTCTGGCGTGCCGTGACCGATCAGCCGGAGAACGGAGTGGTGGCGCTGAAGATCCTGACCGGCGTTCGAGGGCTCGACCCCCGCCGCCTCGCCCGATTCCGTCGCGAAGCCGAGCGTGGTCGTCGGCTCGCCGGATTGGCCACCTTGCCCGTCGTCGACTTCGGCACCGCCGACGGCGTGGCCTACATGGCCATGCCGGTCGTCGAGGGGGACCCCCTCAGTGAAGTCATCGCCAGACGCCGAGGCGAATGGGAGCCGATGCTCCGCAGGCCGCACTGGCTCGACCCGTTGCCCGAGACCAGTTACCTCCGATCGATCCTTGGGATCATGGAACAGATCGCCCGAGCCCTGGCAAGGGCTCATGCGGCCTCGGTCGCCCACCGAGACATCAAACCGGCGAATATTCTCGTCGATCGTGACCGATCCAGCGGCGGAGCCTACCTGGCTGACTTCGGCCTGGGGCGAGAGCTGGACATCGCCACCCCCGAGCAGCTGCAGGATGGCGCGGGGACCCCCCTGTACATGGCTCCCGAGAAGCTTCGCGGAGGCCCCCGAGACGAACGGCTTTGCGATATCTATGCGCTTGGCGTCACTCTGTTCGAGGCCGTGACACTGACCCGCCCGTTCCAGGTGCCGAATTGCTGCCCGCTGCCGGCTCTGGCCGCTTGCCTGATGGCGCAGCGTCCCCTGCGGCCTCGGAGCGTCTGTCCGGGCCTCCCCCGACCTCTGGAGGCGATGATCGAGCGCGCCATGGCGGTCCATCCCTCGGATCGCCATCCCACGGCCGAGGCGCTGGCCGACGATCTCCATCAGTTCCTGATGGCCGGTTGAGCCTCGATTGCGATCAACGCAATTGCCCTGGTCCGGGATCCCGGTACGATGACGGTCGATCGCTCGTTGGTCTCCGAAATGGTGAAGGGGACCCGGGCGAGGAGGTGCCTCACCTCCCGATCGTCCCACGGAGTTCGCGCTGATGGATTCGTTCCTGCCGATGGATGTTCTCGCTCGATGGATTCATGTGGGGACGGCGATTGTGGTCTTGGGTGGGAGCGTCTTCCTCCGAGTCGTGCTCATGCCCGCGGCCTCAGCCTCGCTGACCGAGGCCGATCACGACGCCTTGAGGCAGCGCTTGATGGCCACCTGGCGTCGAGTGGTGACGTGGGGCATTGCCCTGTTCCTGCTCAGCGGCTTCTACAACTACCTCGCGGTGGCCCTTCCCCGGCATCGGGGCGACGGGCTCTATCATGGGCTCATGGGGATCAAGATCCTCCTGGCCTTCGTCGTCTTCTTCCTCGCCTCGGCCCTCGTCGGCCGGTCTGAGGCCCTCGCGGGCATCCGACGCAAGGCTCGGCAGTGGTTGGCGATCACGATCCTGCTCGGGTTCGTCATCGTCGGCATCTCCGGGTTCCTCAAGGTCGCTCGGCCCGGCGCGATCGCCGAGGAACCCGCCGCTGCAAGCGAGGTCGCCCCGCCAGAGGGCTGACCTGGGCCGCGATCGCGACGGTCGATCGTTCAACCGGGGATCAGGCTATGGCTGAGTCTTCCTCGGGAAGTTCGGTCCCCTTGGTTTCCGGGGCGACGGTCAGCAGGGCGATGCCGACGAGGAAGACCAGGCTGACAACCGCGACGGCGGGTCGCACGCCGATCGCCGCTCCCAGGCCTCCCCGGACGAGGAGCATCACCGCCCCCAGGATCCGGCCGACGTTGAAGCAGAAGCTCGACCCGGTGGCTCGCAGGTGGGTCGGAAAGAGCTCGGGGAAGTAGATCGCATAGCCGGCATGCATCCCCACGACAAAGGCGGCCATCAGGGCTAACAGGACGACGGTGGTGAGCAAGGTCGAGGCCGTGAGGAAGGTCAAGGGGACCAGGATCAACGCCCCGAGGTGATAGAGCAGGAAGGTCTTCCGGCGGCCGAGTGTCGAGGCCAGGGGGGCAAACGCGAGCAGGCCGGCGGCGCTGCCGGTCAGGGTGATCAGGGAGTAGACCTGGCTGGCGCGGACCTGCTTTTCGGCGTCGGAGAGGGAGTCGCCCAGCACGTCCTTGACCAGTTCGGGAGCGAAGGCGAAGACTCCCCAGTAGGTCCCGAGTCCGACGGCCGCCAGGCCCATCCCGATCAACGCCCGAGGCCGCCATCGCCGATCGCCGAGCAACTGGCCGAGCGATCCGGCCGATCGCTTCGGAGTGCTCGGAACGGGATCACCGGCAGGCGACGGGTCGGCTCCGGGCGATTGGGTGGCCTGCCGCCAGCGCTCGGGCTCTCGTAGGCTCATCCGGATCCAGAGCACCAGGAGGGCCGGGAGCAATCCGATCAAAAAGGCCCAGCGCCACTGGTCCGGCTCCGAGAAGATCCAGCCGGTCGCCGAGGCCAGGACCAGACCCAGAACGCTCGAGGCGTGGAACGCTCCCCCGGCCATCGCACGCCATCGGGTCGGAACCGATTCGGCCACCAAGGAGGCCGCCACAGCCCACTCACCCCCCACTCCGATCGCCACGAGGAACCTCAGGGCGTGCAGTTGCCAGACCTCGGTGACGAGGTAGGTCAGGGCCGAGAAGATCGAGTAGACGAGGATCGTCAGGCCCATCGTCCGGACCCGACCCACCCGATCGGCAAGCATGCCGAACCCGAGCCCCCCGGCGGCTCCTCCCACCAGGAAGAGAGCCAACGCCACGTTGCTGTGCCAGTCGATCCGGCCTCGGAGGCTCTCGGTCAGCTCGGCTCCCGGAGCGCCGCCGAGCAGCTCGCGGAGCATCGGCCCCTTGAAGACGGCGAAGAGCTGCCCCTCGTAGACGTCGAAGACCCAGCCGGCCGAGGCGATCGTGAAGACCAGCCAGGCCGACGTGCCGAGGCTTCGAGAGGATCGATCGGGATCAGGATCGGGTTGCGGCATCGTCGGGTCCAAGGGGCAAAGGAGGGAGGAGAGGTTCGAGGGACAATCGCCCACATGATCGGCCATCAATGGTCCCCTGTCGACCGACCAGTCAGGGCAGGAGCGGCCCGGCCCTCCGACGCCCCCAGAGCGGAGCAGGTCGGAACGCCTCGGCAAACGGCACGCCGACCTGGAATCCCCGGAACCTTGCCTGGACCTCAGCCAGGTCGGACAGGGCGTGGATGCCGCCGTCGTTTCGGGCGGTCTGGCTGGCGTGGCAGGCGAGCATCCGGCGCTTGAGATCGAAGTGCTCCGAGATGTCCACATAAAGCGACGGCTCAAACCCCGACCCGGCGATCGTGTCCATGAAGACGATGGCGGGGGGCCGATCGAGGCACGCTTGATCCCCGAGATGCCCTGGCGAGGCTGCGAACCAGGAGGCCGCCGAGGTCAGCTCGCCGACCCGAATATGGTCGATGTGGTAATCCTCCGGGGCGTGGGTCAGGATGAGGTCGGGCCGGGCCTTGCGGATGATCGCGACGAACCGATCGCGGGCCTCGGGCGTGTCGAAGACGCCGGCATCCTGGAAGTCGAGGAAGTCGATCGGGGCTCCCAGCAGGGCCGCGGCAGCCTCGGCCTCGGCCCTTCGGCGAGCGGCCAACTCCGGGTCGGAACCGGCCAGGCCGCCCCGGTCTCCCTGGCAGGCGACGGCCAGATGGACCGAGGCGCCGAGGTCGAGGAAGCGGGCGAGGGTGCCGGCGCAGAGGATCTCGATGTCGTCCGGATGGGCCCCGATCGCCAGGACTCGGCGGGGGAGGCCAGACAAGAGGGGATCGGTACTCATCGGAGTCGAACCTCCACCGGCTGGGCGACCTCATCGGTGATGACGATTTCGGTATCCTCGTGGAGTCTCAGCAGCGAGGCGGGGCAGCTTGCCGAGAGGGGACCGTGGACGGCCAGCCGGACGATCCCCTGCTGCCACGAGCGGTTGGCGAAGATGCGGACACGACGGGCCCCGAGGATCTCGTTCATGCCGAGGGTCACGGCTCGGGTTGGGATCAGGGCCAGGGCACAGCTCAGGTTGACCGCCATGTGAGCCCGAGAGGCAGGGGCCACGTCGAGCACCCGAGTGGGTCGGCTCGCGAAGTCATCGACGGATGCCTCCGGTTCCGGCTCGTTGAAGGCGAGGTGGCCATTGAGGCCGATCCCCCCGAAGCAGACATCGACCCCACCGGCCTCTCGGATGCGATCGGCGATCCGATCGGGAGCGATGGGGTCGGGGCAGACGCGCTGTTCGGGCTTCGGGGCCCGCTCAGGGGGCAGGGTCGCGAAGAACTCCCGATCCAGGAACCCCCGGAAACTCAAGGGGTGCTGCGGGTCGATCAAGGCCCCAGACTCATCCAGGAACTCGTCCATCTGGATGAGGGTGGTGCCGGAGAGGTCGAGCCCCTCGTCCTGGACGAGCCGGGCCAGATGGCGGTACTGCCCGACCGGCCCGACCGGGACGATCAGGCAGGTGGGCCGCCCTTGCCGGGTGTGTTCGACCACCTCGGCGGCCATGACTCGGGCCATCTCCACCATCAGGGCCTCAGCGTCTCCGGCGATGCGGACCCGGACGCGGGCCCCTCGGCCGAGGTCGTCCCGAGGAATGGTCATCACGTCCCAGATGTTCATGGCGAGGGCCTGGAGGGGTTCGCTGGTCGAGTCAAGACGAGCCCGCATTGAGGGGCTGAGCCGCGTCTTTTGAGTGTTCCGAACCCGTCGAGGATCTTCAAGGAGGAGCGTTCAGAACGGACTGTCCCCGGGATCGGCCCGCTTCGGGGGGGACGATCACGCGGTCGGATCGAGGAATCGGGTGGGAGGTCACGGTCGAGGGGACGAGTCCGAGGGGGGTCGAGGGCCTTCGGCGGACGACGTCGGGCCGTCGGGAAGGGGGGAGGACCTCGGAAATCGGGGCTCGGTGCGCACGTCGTCGGGAGAGGTGCGTTCTGATTCGTTGCGGCGTAAGTCGTTTGTGTAATACGGTTTGAGCGGATGTCTTAAGGGGTCGGAGGGTGACGGCGGCGGTTCGTTTCGGGAATCGGAGGGGCGAGGGTCGGCGGGGACGTCGGGTGCAGGAGGAGGGGGTGCGGGAGTGTTGGGAGCGGCTCGGTTGGGGAAGCCGGCGCCGGTGGAGGGGGTGCCAGGGAATCGCTTGCGAGAGACGTGGGGGTGGGCCTGGTGCCACTGACGGTCCTGGTCCTTGCTCCGTTCGACGCGGAGGCGCATGACCTGATTGATGCCCCGAATCATCTCGGAGAAAGCCTCGCGGTGGTAGCGCTGGCGAAGCTGGCCCGCCTTGCTGGTGTCGATCAGGGCGAGCTGGGCGACGGCGGCGGCCTGGTCGGCGTCGTGCTCGAGCCAGGACTGGTCGCGGAGGGTACCGAGGCGGTCGAGTTCGTCCTGAATCACGACCCGGAGTTCGGCTCGGGCGGCGACGGGGTCGGCCGGCCAGGCGTCGACGGGAGGGACGGCCTCGCGGCAGCAGAGGCGCACGAGGTGCCAGAAGCGCCGGAGGGCCGGGGCGGCGTCGGGGCCGGGGGCCTGCGGGTGGAAGCCGAGCAGCCGCATCGAAAGCGACTTGTCGTCCCGATCCCAGGCGATCCCCTGTTCCAGCTTCAGGTCGAGCCGGAGCCAGTGGCGCATGAGCCACTCGCAGCCGAAGGAGGAGGCTTCGAGGTCGGCCAGGGTGTTCGACGGGTCTCGGGAGAGGTCCTGAGCCTTGCGTCGGACGGCATGCTGCTGCGTCTTCTCCCATCGGGAGACGGCCTCGCGCGATGCCTCCGCCAGGGTCTGTTCCTCGACCTTTCGGCAGCGTTCGAGGCGGGCATAGGCCACGGCCGAGGCGCGGATGAGGGCCTCCTCGGCCTCGGTGTCGGCGCCGAGCTGGGCCGTCCAGCGATCGGCGAAGGCTTGCATGAGCGCGGCCTCGGTGTCACTCTCGGGCAAGGTGGCGGTCAGGCCGTGGATGCGGGCGTTCTGTCGGCTGCGGGGCGAGCCGGACGCGGTCCGGGGGCCGGAGGAGTGTGGTGGCGGCGGCGAAGCGGTGTCACTCATCGAAGGGCCTTTGCTCAAAGACGGTGGGGAAAATGGCCGGGCGTGCGACGCCATCGGCGCACGCCCCATCGTCATTACCATCGTGGAAACGGGCCGCGCCAGTCACAAAAAGCGGGCAAACGGTGGAATTGGATCGCTTCGAAGGGCATGGACGTGCCGGGACTCGCTGATGTCCAGCCCGCGTCCCAGGTCCGCACGCCGGCTGCCGGCCGGAGGACGGCGAGCGCCAGGCAGATCCGATGGACAGAATGGGCCTGTGTTCCCGTCCTCGCCGCGGCTTCGCTCGCGGAGGGCTCGCCACCGACTCCACCCGTCGAGATCGTGGACCCTGCCCGATCGGGTGCGCGTGATTGTCCGGGAGGGTGCCAGTTCAGGCCTGGACGCCTCGTTCCGGGCGGCCATGCTGCAGTGATCCGAAATCGCGAACGTCTACGCCGAGAGTCCGGAGATGAACCCATCCCTTTGGCCTGCCCTGCTGTCGCTGATGTTTTTCGGGACCTCCCTCGGCATCTTCCTCAAGCAACGCCGGGCCAGGAGCTGCCCGAGGCACCGGACGTCTGCGGGCCTGATCGCCCAGACATTGGCGGTCGCATGTCTCGTCGCGGGAATCATCCTGGCGGGGCTGGCGATGGGTGGTTAGGGGCGTGTCGATCCCGGGTGGGTGGCCGGGGCAGGGCGAGTCTGCGAGCGTACCCCGGTCGGCGCGGCGATTGCGGACCAGGGCACGAAGACTTTGCCCTGGCGACCCGCAGCGGTGGCTTGGGTCTTGCTGATCCAGCAGCTTCGGCTTCCCCGCCACTTTCCTGCCCTCATGCCGGGTATTCCCGGAATCCGCTTGCAATCGTGATCGCCAGCGATCAGGATGCGAGCAGCGTGGGATTATACGGTGGGTGTCGTGATGTTTCACGACATTTACGCCGTCGACAAACAAGGTTAGGCGGCGGAGAGCCATGCCGGCGTGCGATTCCGCCGAACTTGCGTTCGAGAACGCCCGGGTCCTCGACTTGGTCCAGGCGATGTTCGGCGCCATCTCGCCCAACATGCGGGCGATCTCATTGGAGTGCGTCGACGGCGGGGTCCTCCTTCGCTTCCTCCTCGCCGAGGAAAGCGAAGTCGATCGCGAGGAGATCGACGACATCCTCTTCGAGTTCGAGGCGCTGCAGGAGCGAGCCATCGAGATCAGGTCGTCCGTCGTGGTATCATCCAGGCCGGAGGCAAGGGTCGAACTGCCCGGCCGCTGGGTATTCGGCCGCAAGGAAGAATATCCGGTGCCTCCGGGCGGAGACGC